>NZ_JBAFSM010000006.1:0-145292 GCF_036688125.1 Pannus brasiliensis CCIBt3594
GGAGTCAGGAGTCAGGAGTCAGGAGTCAGGAGTCAGGAGTCAGGAGTCAGGAGATGGGGAAAATTGGGAAGTTTTTAGGAAAAGACGACTTTTCATCCCTTCACCTTTAGCCTTTACTCTTTACCTTTCTCCTTTCTCCTTTCCCCTTTCCCCTCACCTCCCGCCTTCATTTAATACTCGACGAGGGTGATAATCGGTAAATCGGGCAATTTTTTCCGGCCTTCTAAAAAGGTTAACTCGATGATGAAAGCGAATCCCAAGACCTCGCAACCGATTTTCTGTAATAATTCCGCGGTGGCTTTCGCGGTTCCGCCGGTAGCGATGAGGTCGTCCACGATGAGAACTTTGTGATGGGCCGCTACCGCGTCCTGATGGATCTCTAGAGTGTCCGTCCCGTACTCTAGATCGTACTCGATCGAGTGGACGGCCGCGGGAAGTTTGCCCGGTTTGCGGACGGGGATAAAACCGGCCCCCAGTTGGTACGCGAGAGGAACCCCGAATAAAAAGCCCCGCGATTCCATGCCGACGATATAATCGGGGTTCAGTCCCTTGTCCCGGCACTTTTCGGCTAGGGTATCGATCGTGTAGCGCAATCCTTCCGCGTCATTGAGTAGAGTGGTAATATCGCGAAACATGATGCCCGGTTTGGGAAAATCGGGAATATCGCGAATCAGTGATTTGAGATCCATTCGGTTCCTGTGTCTCGTAAAATGGAGTACGGCTGATTATCTTTACTGTATAGTATCCCCATAGTATCCCCCGTTGACGGCGATCCCGACCCAATTCCCCGAATCTTGACGATGACCTCTACTAGCGTAACGCCCGAAACCCCCGCTGTCGGGGACACGAAACCGGCGATTCTTAGCGTTTTACCGGATTTCCCGATTGCCGGACAGCGTTGTGCCTCGCATCTACAACAGCAAATCGATTTGATGCTGTTAGCTTTAGAATCCCTAGAAGTCGGCGCGGGGGAGGCGATGTTAGCCCTCGGCAAAGAATTAGGACTCGATAAAATTATCAAAAACCGGATTATTTTCTGGCGTTTGCGCTGTACCAATCCCTGGCGCGTTTCCTACACTCTCGATAATCTCACTCTCGACCAAGCGAAGGCCCTCGTCATCGTCGCCAGCTATCGCGCCAAACCCCTGGCGATTACTATCCGTCAATTACTGCTGGCCCGGCAACAGATGGAGTCGAAAAATTTACCGGTCGATAATAATTTCCTGTTATCGGAGTATTTAGAGCGATTTCGATCGAATTTCCGCAGTCGGATGAACGCGCGCCGGGCGAAAGTGTCCGTGTATCTGGCCTCGGAAGACGCGCTGAACGAACTCGCGTTAACGCTCCTCGATCGATTACTATTCTGTACGGGTACGGCGGGAATGCAGAGATTCTGGATCAGTCTGTTCGATGGAGAGATAGTGTAAGGATGAACGTGAGAAGACAGTATAGTTTACCGAATTGCCTTTTAGTCCTCGACGGCCTGACGGATGATTTCGCGCCCCCCGCGGACGGGAGACCGGTATTATCGATCGTGACTAACGCCGAGTGTCGGTTCGTCGGCGTTCCCAAAATTTTGCAGGGAGGACGGGTTTTTCTGGAAAATCTGGCGAACGCGGTCAGTAGCTACGCGCAGGAATGTCTCAGCGGCATCCGTCACCCGATCGATCCCGAAACCAAACCCGATCACGTATATTTAGAGAAAGCCGAGGATCATCTACACCGTCTCGTCTGGTATCCTTCCCCGGATCTCAACGAACCCGAGAATCCGGTCAAGATAGAAATCACCACGGTACAATTATTCGACCTCGTGGAAGCGATCGATCAGTTTTTCGCCGATAATCGCACGTTACCCGATCTCACCTTAAAAATCCAGCCGGTTTCCCGTCGTTACCGTCCCGTGGAGGAATCCGCGGCCGGTCGCGCCGTCCCCTTTCTCGCCGGGGTGGGGAGTCTCGCCCTCTGCGCCCTTCTTTTCTCCCTCATCCCCGTCCCTCGCATCGAGAAACCGGTCGATAAACCCGTCGCCGCGCCCACTCCCGCGCCCACCCTTCCCAATCGCGCTCCCTAGTTATCGAAAGGTATCCGGCACATAAACCCCCTTTAGATAAACGTTTCGGGCAATAGAAACAATCGATCGATCGTGGGTTTTTTGAAAATTAGCACGACCCTCTTTTATCGTAATAAAAGAGGGTTAAAGCGAGGTGACTAGATGTGTTGTGAAACAAGAATTATTTCGATTTTAATTACTATTCATTATTCATTTTTCATTTTTACATAAGTTGCTAAATGCCCGGTCAACATAGAAAAGAAATGTTTTGCCATTAGAGTTTCATTGGGTTCTATTGTTGTGTAAGGACTGGTCGCGGACGAGAGAAGTAAACAACACGAATCATACAGACGCTCGTAAATCAATCGCAGTAACAATTCTTCATATCTCTTCGCGTAGGAAGATCCTGGATATTCTGGAGAAGGCCCTTTAAATTCTGGAAAAACCGCGAAATGCGGTTCTTTAGGCTTTCTAGGTTTAGTCGAGTCTGGATGATCTTCAAGTAATAATAAATATCCCAGCCAAGGTCGAAGTATCGAGCGGATAGCGCGTTCTCGATAGGCTACCCATAAATCTTGAGCGGTACCGATCGCTTCTTCCGTTCGATTATTAAAATTGTTTCCAAAAGAGGGGCCAGTGTGAGATTTAAACTCGATCGCCGCCACGAGAAATCCATCATCAACAATCAATAGATCCCATTTTTTCGTCGGGCGAAAATATCCGGGAAGTTCGACATTCTGGGAGTAAAAAATCGAGTTTTCAGAGATCCCGCACTCTCGAGCGATCCTGACGACAAGATGTTCAAAACCTTCCATGTGCTTTCCCCCCGTAACATTACCACGGTTTCCCATATCTTTTTTACCGCTCGTTTCCTGTTTCTCGCCTTGACGTTTACGGGTATCCCAAAAACACTCGATCGCCTCTTGTATTAATTCTTCAAAATTTTCTAGGGTATTCATTTTATTTTTTGGACAGAAACTACATCCTCGTGATATACTTTGCCAGCTTTATAATTATTAGAATTTTTGTTGACGTTAGCCATGTGATTCCGAACAATTTCTCGACTCACGATTTGACTATCTAATCCTAAGTTATCGCAAAGTTCAACATAGATATTTCCTAGATCTATTTCATGTTCTTTAAAATAAGAAGACTGTACTACTAACAAGGCTTTTCCTCGATGCTTTAAGACACGCTTAATCTCGATCAACGAGTATTTTATATCTCTAAAATATTGCAGAATGTTAGGGAGGTAATACGAGCGAGAGGCTTTACTATTATGGCTTTCTACATTTTGTAAAAACTCAAGACACGTCTTTCCCCATATCGGATCGATCGAGATATTCTTATCGACGATAACGGGGGAACCGATGGTTTTTTCTCGAATTTTTCGCAATTCCAAAAGATCGCCGATCATCAGAATCTCTGGCTTGGTTGACATAGCGTAATCAATACGAGTTAGATAGGGAGGAGAAGTGATAATACCATCAATACAATTATCTTGAAATGGCAATTTTCTAGAGTCAGCATCGATAGTTATGTTGGTTAAATTATCAAGACTCGGTAGGGAACTAACCCTTAAATGATGAAGCATCGTTTTAACCGTTTTAGAAAATTCTATCCCTACGTGTTCGATACTATAGTCGGGTTTTTCGGACAGAGTTTTAATCCAAGTTGGATTAGAGCCTCCCTTATAACCGGCTAATTCTCGGCCGGTTATAAATAAAGCGGCTTTTAAAAATGCCTCGAAAGGATTCAAAAAAGTTATATTTTCTCGTGCGAAATTTATCAAGCTATAGCTTACATCAACTTTTGGATAATGCCAAGAATTAATGTTCAGATATAAAGAGCGAAGACCCCGAGCGAGATTGATAGACATAAAATCTAATAAAGGATCTTTTTCTTGAATCGGAACGGTTAGATTTATAGATAGATCTACGATTTCATTTAAAAAATCTATAAGCAACTGACTGTTTTTAATTAAAAAACCAGTTTTTGAACAGGCAAATATATTCATGACAGGATTGATATCGCATCCGAGCGTGGGTATCTCTAACCTGGATGCAACGAGCGCGGTAGTTCCACTTCCATTCCAAGGATCGAGTAAAACATGGGAACGATCGAGATTTAAGTATTCGATAGCGGAACTCACGAACGCTTCGCTATATCCCGCGTAGTAAGGATGCCACGAATGGACTCCCGACCGTTCTAGCGCACCTCTTTTCGCGCTGGCAATCGTTGTGAAGAGAGATTTTTGGAGCATTTTAATTGAGTACCCACGAATTTTTGAACGGTAAAACCCTTAAAACAAAAGCCGATCGCCTCGTCATTCACTACACGCTCGAACCGGCCCGCCCGATCGAGAATCATCGACCCGTAAGCTTTATTCCTCGAACTCTAGGGCTTTGCCCCGTACTTCCGGGAAGAATTGACCGTTTTGAAAAACGATCGAACCGTTTACCATTGTCATTACCGGCCATCCCGTCAGGTTCCAGCCCTCGAAGGGACTCCAGCCGCATTTCGTCTGTAATTCCTCCCGTAAAACCGGACGATAATTGTCGAGATCGACGAGAATTAAATCCGCGTCGTAACCGGGCGCGATGACTCCTTTATTTTTAATCTTGTATAGTCTCGCAGGCGCGGTGGACATCCAATTCGATACTTGCGCCACGCTACAGCGTCCTTTCATGGCTTCCGTCAACATTAACGGTAGGGAGGTTTCTACCCCCGGCATTCCCGAGGGTGTGTTCGGATAGCCCTTCGCTTTTTCCGCTAACGTGTGGGGCGCGTGGTCCGTGGCGATGCAGTCGATAACGCCGTCTAGTAAGGCTTTCCAGAGAATTTCTTGATTTCCGGGCGATCGAAGCGGCGGGTTCATCTGGGCGAGGGTTCCGATACGCGCGTAATCTTCCGTGGACAGTAACAGGTGTTGCGGGGTTACTTCCGCCGATACCCAACTCGGTTTATCTTCCCGCAGGTATTCCGCTTCTATACCCGTGGATAGATGCAAAATGTGTAAACGACGTTGATATTTTTTCGAGAGTTTGAGCGCGAGTTTCGTGGCGTTGAGGGCGGCGGTTTCGTCCTGGATTTCCGAGTGAATGGCGGGATCGGTGTTACCGGCGAATAATTGTCTTCTTTCGAGAATTCTGGCGTGATCTTCGGCGTGGACGGCGATTAAACGGCTACCGTTGGCGAAAATCGGTTCTAATTCTTCCTCGGTACTCACCAATAAATCGCCGTGCATCGATCCCATGAAGATTTTAATGCCGCAGGTCGGGCGCGCGGTCAGGAGATCGGGGAGGTTCGCCGGGGTCGCCCCGATGAAAAAACCGTAGTTAACCAGCGATTTACGGGCGGCGAGGGCTAATTTATCGTTGAGAATCGCCTGGGTGGTGGTTAAGGGTTTGGTGTTGGGCATTTCGAGGAAAGAGGTGACTCCCCCTCGGGCGCAGGCGCGGCTGGCGGTGTTGAGATCTTCCTTGTGTTCTAGGCCGGGTTCGCGGAAATGTACCTGCGGATCGATCGCGCCGGGCAACAATGTCAATCCCCGCCCGTCTATAATGGTGTGATCCGCTCGATCGATCTCGCCGGCGATCCGCTCGATCTTCCCGTTCTCGATCGCCACGTCCCCGATCTGAAAATTTCCGTCGCTCAGGAGAATTCTGGCTTGACAAATGAGCGAAGATCTGCTAGACATGGATAAATTTCCCTGGATTTATTCTTTATTCTGCCACTATCGCTAAACTATAAGAGCGAGTACCGTCTTTATTGCAACGATTCTCAATCGATTAAATTCTATGGCCCCTAGCTTTAAAGAAGATTCCGATAACTCCTCCCAACGCCAACCCCAAGAAGAAAACCCGTGGATCGAGGCGGTCAAAACGATCGCCACCGCTGGGATTCTCGCCTTCGGTATCCGTACTTTCGTCGCCGAGGCCCGATATATTCCCTCCGAATCGATGGTTCCCACGCTACAGGTGAACGATCGCTTGATTATCGAGAAAGTTAGCTATCATTTCCAAAAACCCGAACGCGGCGATATTGTCGTTTTTAGCCCGACGAAACGTTTACAGGAGCAGAATTTTCACGATGCCTTTATCAAACGCGTCATCGGACTACCGGGGGACAGCGTGGAGGTCAAAGGCGGTTCGGTGTACGTGAACGGGGAAGCTTTGAAGGAAAATTATATTAACGAGAAACCGAATTACGATTTCGGTCCGGTGACGGTTCCCGATAATCAGTACCTCGTTCTCGGCGATAATCGCAACAATAGCTACGATTCCCACGCCTGGGGCTTCGTACCGAAGGATAACTTGATCGGTCGCGCGGTGGTGCGTTTCTGGCCGTTCAATCGGGTGGGTACGTTCGATCGACCCGATACGGGAGTCGATCCGACGAAATGAGAAGGCAGGAGGCAGGAGGCAGGAGGTGTTTTTTGGGAGGGAATCGAAGACGACCGACGAAAACTTTTACCCTCCGTCCGGCTTGTAACCCGTTGCTTCTCAGTCACGAAATCGATCGAGATCCGCGATTTCTGCTGGAGATCGCGGATTTGTTTTCCCCTATTGATTCAAGATCGATCGAATGTAGAGGTTTAAGCGTATTATCCTTTATTCCTCCTCCTGACTCCTTTATCTCGTCGCTTGAATCTCTTGAATCGCGTCGAGGAGTCGATCGATCTCCGCGTCGGTGCCGATCGAGATGCGGACGTGATCGCGGATTCGGGGGTGTTTGAAGTAGCGTACCAGGACTTTCCGCTCTTTCAACTCGGTATATAGATCGCTCGCGGCGATCCACGACGGGGACGCGAGGACGAAATTCGCTTCCGAGTCGAAAACGACGAATCCCGATTCCCGTAGAGACGCGATCAGACGCTCGCGGGTGGCGCGGACTTTCCGCCAGATTTCCCGGAAATGTTCGTTTTGTTGTAACGCGGACGTGGCGAGGGTTTGGGCGATGCGATCGAGGTTGTAGGAGTCGCGCACCTTGTCCATCTGCTCGATAATGGCGCGGGAAGAGAGGCCGAAACCCACGCGTAAACCGGCGAGGCTGTAGCTTTTGGACATGGTGCGGCTAATGATGACATTCTCGTGGCGATCGAGAAAATCGAGATGGTTCTCGTCGCTGAAATCGACGTAGGCTTCATCGATTAGCACGACTCCCGACGCGCGCGCGCAGGTTTCCTCTAGATATTCGCGGTGTAAATGTTTGCCTAGCGGGGGATTGGGGGAAGCGAGGAAAATAAGATTCGCCTCCGGACAGATGACGGGGCGATCGAGTTCAAATTTCTCGTTCGTTCGGAATTCGACGATATTCGCGCCGTGTACCCGCGCGATCGTCTCGTAGAGGGAATAGGTTAAATCGAGAAAAGCGACGGTTTCGCCGGGGTTTACGAAGGTGCGGAGGGCGATATTGAGGATGTCATCGGAACCGTTACCCGCGAGGATTCGATCGGATGGGATACCGTACACTTCCGCGGCCGCTTTCCGCAATTCCGTGGAGACGGGATCGGGATAGAGTCTCGCTTTCTCTAATTGTGCCGGGAGGGTTTGAAAAATTTCCGGTGGGGGGGGATAGGGGTTCTCGTTGGTGTTGAGTTTGGTGAAACCCTCGCCTTGAGGCTGTTCCCCCGGCGTGTAGCCGGGTGTTTGACGAACGCAGTCTCGGATCGGTAGCATCGGATCGGTCTCGATGTAGACGATCTCTAATATTACCACGATCGAATGCCCGGTTTTCGGGTGGGTCGATCGGGTCCGCGGGGGTTTACACGGTAGGGGAAATATCCTAGCTTAGAGATAGATATATCAAGGCGGAAGCCCACCGGCATGGTTTTTTGGAAGAGATTGTTTAATAGTCCCGAAGTCACCGCGTCGCCCGACGAGATGGGGGAGTTGGTAGAAGTCGCCCGAGGGGAGAGTTCGGGGCAGTCGCGATTTTTTTTCAGTACCGATCGGGAACTCGATCTTTACGAGTTGGAGGAACTGTGTGACGCGGTGGGGTGGGCGCGTCGTCCCCTGCGGAAAGTGAAAAAGGCGATCGAGTGTAGTTTTCTCGTCGTCTCGATGTGGGAGGTACGGGGCAACCGGCGACGCTTGATCGGTTTCGCCCGCGCCACCTCGGATCACGCGTTTAACGCGACGATCTGGGACGTGGTGGTACATCCGGGGTTTCAGAATAAGGGTTTCGGTAAGGCGTTGATGAAGTTCACGATCAAGAAGTTGCGGGGCGAGGATATCAGCAATATCACCCTGTTCGCCGATCCTCACGTCGTGGATTTTTACCGTCGTCTCGGTTTCGTCCTCGATCCGGAGGGGATCAAGGGAATGTTCTGGTATCCCGATTGAAATCGACGCGACGGGCGTTATACTAGAAGGGCGATTTTTCGGGATGTAGCGCAGCTTGGTAGCGCGCCTGCTTTGGGAGCAGGATGCCGCAGGTTCAAATCCTGTCATCCCGACTTCACAAAATTACGTCAGGATAGGGATTTTCGCCCGTGTCATCCATCTCCCAAAGCAGGCGCGCTCTCACAACTCTCTCAATCCCACGACTAGCATAAAACTGAAAAGTTGTCAACTACCACGGTCACTTCCTAATCGGTAGCAGTCGATAATCACACTGGCAACTCTCTAGGCGGTAACGTGGTCACGCTAAAAATAGCCCTATTAGCCACGGAACCTATCCCGATGGGGGAACATGGCGGGCATGGTCTCTAACATCCCGATACTCACGGTATCACGACGGCGATTGTGATACCTCTCTTGGCTTGACCTTCTAAGCCTTCCCCTGTCTTCCATCCAAGACTATACACCGTCCCGACGAAATACCCACACGAGCATAGGGTAAAAAATAAGCTCATTGATAATGAGCTTAATAATGAGCTTATTTTAGAGGTAATGCCCGAATGAGTTAGGTAGGAGAGTAGGGTTAGTCGAGTCCTTTAGCGAGACGTTCCATTTCCTTCACGATTCGAGCTTGATGTGTCTCTAGCAAGTGTTCGAGATGGGTACGGGCGATTCCGTGAGCGGTAATCGTCGTCATATCATCGGACTTGATGGAAATCTGAAGGTCATTGATAACCCCTATGATGCTTTCCTGTAAGGCTTTCGAGCGTTCTAGTGCCACTTCGATCGTTTGAAGTTTCGCGGTTAGGTGGTTGTATCGGCGTAAGCGTTCGATGGGAGTTAACGGTTTCTTGGCTTGTTGCTTGGCTTTTGCGCGTGTCATAATGATGTTGCCTCTCGGCTAGTGGATTTAGTCGGGATGGAAGTCGTCTATAGTCGGTATTGGCGTACTGGCTATAGGCGCATTCTATATATATAGGGTCTGTCTGGCGAGGGTATAGGCTGAAAGTCCCTCGCCTATTGGGTTTATCACCAGTAGAATGCTACATCTTTCGCTTTTTTCAGGGTAGGAATCGGTTCACTACAGCCATTGCCAAACTCAGAAGCCACAATCCACCAACCTTTACCAAAACCTTCATTGATTTGATTGATATTCAAGTACGTCCCTTTCCAAGAGCGAGTAAGGTACTGTCCCGCACTAACACGGGTAACTTTGCCATGTTTCGCATTCTTTAGGCATCGTTGATAATGGTCATACCATGCGGAATCGCTAAGAAAAGCCATAAAAATAATCTCCTGACTAGTGGATTTAGTTGCGATGGAAGTCACCTAGCGATGGTATTGGCGTATCACCGCTAGGCGCGTTTTCATTTTGAAGTTTATTCGATAACGGACAGGGGTTCGGGATTATTCTGTAACCGCTTCATTAATCCCAGTTCCATGCGATTTCCTTTGCCTCTCTCAACGTTGCTACAGGGTCACTGTAGGCGTAAATATTGGCAGATTCAACCAACCACCAACCCTCGTAATATCCTTCGTCAATCTGAAAGATTTTCAGTAAATGCCCTTTAGGAGAGCGAGTATAGTAAAAGCCAGCAGACAATCGAGCTAATTTACCGTGTTTCGCTCTGGCTGTGCATTTCTCGTGATAGCGTACCCATTCTGACGAACTAAGAACAGTCATAAAAATAATCTCCTGACTAGTGGATTTAGTCGGTAGAACATCGATTAACTCTGTATTGGCGTACAGCATCAATCGGATATTTGATTTGCATTACTAGCGTAAACTCTAAACGTATACGAGCGTCAAGAGTACATATATATTATATTTTTTATATTTTTTATATTTATATATTACATATGTATATATAGAACATATGTACTGTGTCAAAAGTATTGCTATATATACGTTTCAACGATTTCGCCAGGAAGGCGCGTAATCCGAGACGGTGGGGTATTCCTTCATTGGCTACCCTGTCGTGTCTTCTAGATGCCTTAAACCCATCGCAAAATCGATGTTTGTTTAGCACTTGAGAATTTATCAAATTTAGATATACATCCGTATCAGCTTTACTTATGGGTATCTCTCCTGTTCGGGGAGATGATTTTTAGATTTGACAGAATTCATGAAATGTGCATAGGACAGAAAGTAATTAGAAGTCATTAGCAATAAAAGAGAAGTGATTCGCTTGCTAAATGAGATGTATCACTGTGATATTGAGAAATTAATCAATGATGATGAGGGAAATCATTCCCCTTAACCCTCGCTCGATTCTACGGTGTCCTTGTAGATTGTCAACGGTCTGACGATGCTACGCACTCCCTACGGTCGCCGTTGACGATCTCCCGCGTACACCTATAATCGGCTTTTGGGGTTAAGGGGAGGGGATTTCCTTGTTCCTAGATAGGCACGGCTATCGCCGATAAGCGGTAAGCATTGACTGTAGAGCATATCCCCTAAGATAAGCTCATTATTAAGCTCATTATCTTAGGGATACGGCTAACGACCAAAAGGATAGATACAACTCTCCGCACAGTTAAACCATCACAGGGATTAGGTTTTCACTGTATTTATTCAAAACTCTCCGCATAGCTTATTTGTGATGATACCCGTGTCATCGCTCATTCATTTTTTCCTCGTGTCGGTGTACCCCGATTAGGGCTATAGAGCATTACCCTGATAATAAGCTTATTAATAATAAGCTTAATAATGAGCTTATTTTAAGACATGACCTTTACCTAGTCGCCTACCCTTCTACTGGCTTACCTTTTCACTGCCTCGGTTTTCCCTTGCCTTGCCATTGTCTTTGCTCTCGGGGTAGGAACATCCCTCCCCCCAAAAAAAAGAAAAACAGGGTCGCTAAGGCATTCCGTCAAGGGCGAGGTACGAGCCGTCAGGGAACCCTTGACGGAATGACTGCGACCGTTACAATGTCCCTTTTGGGGGGGATGTTTCACTTTCCTTTTTTCCTTCCTTACTGTGAATAAAAAATAAGCCACTTGATACTCTCATTATCTCGTGGCTTATATCGAAGGTAATTGGAAGGTTTTCCTTAATTTATCACCCTTCGGGTTTAACTAGGTCAGTACGGGTAATATTCGCACCCTGGCTATCAGTTTTAGCCTTATTCTCTTCTTCTTTTTTCACTTTGGTAAGGTCATCCACTTCTTTTTTCAGATTCCCCATTTCCTCTTTAATCTCAGTCACATTCTCGGTCGCTTCGCGGAAATTAGAAGTTATATCCTCTAGGTCGGATGCTACCTCCTGCGCTCCCTGTAACCCATTAATCAAGGCGTTTAGCTTGCGATTTTTCCCGATGTGAATGTTTGAGTTTTCATCAAGCCATTCAAGCGTATTTTCCAGTAAGATTCCCGATGCCTTAAGTGCATTCCCAATCTTCCCTGTACGCTCTCCCAATTTCCCTAGACCTTCCGCGATAGCATAGGTTGAATCGGTCATCATCTGATAGATGTTCGTAGCCGCTTGATAAATGCGGTTTGCACTAGCCCACGTTTTCGTTAAAGATTCGTAGTTTTCAGCACCTACAATCGATTTGACAAGGTTTTCGATTGTTCCGTTGATGATTTCCCCTATTTTATCCGTAGTCGCTTCGGGGTCTTTAACTCCGAAGATTCCCAATACATTCGAGATTACTGCCCCTAACGTTGTCCCGACGTTTCTCGATAGCATTACGGCGTTATGGATAGACGCGGCTACCCCGATAATATTTAACGCTCTGTCAACTATTCGAGAGTTCCACAATCGAGTAAATACGTCAGTCAAAAACCCTGATAATCCCCCTGGAAGTTGCGCGCCGAGTTTATTGTCAATTCGCATCAATAACCCTATATCGAATGCCTGAAGAAAGGCATTGAGAGCATTTAGCGCGGTATCGAGTTTGTTCTTGAAAAAGTCTTTAATTTCGTCAAGTGTGCCTTTTTGGTTCGCCATTCCTCTTTCGATATTCCCGATGCACTTATACATCGGGTCATCGGTGTTTTGGCAGGTATTCGGGGTTGGTTGAACCTTCGGAGCCTCATTAGTTGTTTTCTTGTCGGTTATGTTTTCTCGATTTTTTTGCTCTGGCGTTTTGGGGAATTGAATGACATTATTGGGACTCGTGTTCGTGGACTGTGGTACACGACTTCCCGTACTCGCATTCGGGATAGTCGGTGATGGGTTCCCGAATGGATTTATGTTCGCTCCCGTTCCCGTGGCGATCGCCCCTAGTGCGAGTCCAGTAGCGATAGTGGTCGGGTTTATCAACGGATTGGTACTTGGCTGTGTATTGGCATCAACGGTCATTCTTCCGAATAGTTCTCGCTGAGTTTGTTTATTGGCTTCAGTGATAGTGATTTGGCGTTCTATATCGGTTTTCAATTGTTCTAACTGGCGATTTTCCTGTTCTGTCTTTAATCGTTCATTAACCTCCGTCAATTGCTTGTTTAATTCTGCCAATTGACTATTTAAAGCCTCCGAACGATTAATTTCTCGTGATAGGGTCTCCTGTATGGATTCGATTCCATATTCATCGAGTATCCTTTCTAATTCCGCATCGCTGTAATCCGATAATCCCGACACTATTTCTTGTGTCGAGTTATTTTTAGGAATGCCCGAAACGATTTGATTTAGGACGCTGGGATATTCAAGAGGAAGGGGTTTGTTACTCGTTGCCTCTTGCTGTCGGCTACTCAAGACAGGAGTGTAAGTAACTTCCGCTTTTGTAGGTGGGGGATTCCCTCCCGTATCGGGTTGGCCGTCAACCCGATATACGGTTTTTATTCGATATTCCGAAACTCCAAGTCTTATTCCGTTCAGATACCATCGATCACCAATTTTCTCAAAAGTGATCGGGCCGAGATAAATATCGCCTCCCGCACTCAGCCACCCAAAATTAGGGTGAAGGTATTCTAGAAGGACTTGATAGAGTACACCGGGCATTTGTCCGCCCGTGAATGGATATTCTGCCTCTTCAATTACTCGACTTGATACATTCTGTAACGCCGATAACATTCGCTGTCCATTCAAAAATGCTTCATCATCGAAGTCCAGTTCGGGGGATACATCTTCCCCTATGTAACGGTTAATATCCTCGCTTTCCGCTGTCGTTTTGGGCGATAAATCATCGATTTCTTCATAAGGTGAAAATGCCCCTATATTCATCACGTTTGTCGGTTGAATACTTCCGAATGGATTTTGCGAAACGAATCCGTTAGAAGTCGGTACGCTATTCCCTGATACTGCATCGGAAACCGAGCGTATATTTGTCGCTGACTTGATGTACTGATTCGTGTAAGGATTATTAAAATTTACATTCGATAGCGGTGGGGTATTTTCCGCGCGTCCATCAAATCGATTCGGCGAACTTCCTGGCATATTTCTATAGCCCGCCGATGGAACACTCCTGCTATATGCGGAAGGTGCTGATTTTGACGCTGTAACTCCTGTTGAACCGTAAACGGGGCGCGCCGATGATGATGCGTTACCGCCAGATGAATAATTACCGCGCGTCCATTTTCCGTAATTGGGAACCGATGGTACGTTCCCTCGAATATTGCTGACAGAGCCGCTTATGTTTCCCGACGATTTCGAGGATCGTCCAAATCCCCATCCCGATTTACTTTCATCGAACACCGATGGCTGTCTTGGTGGCATTGTTATTTACCTCGTTGTGTTGCTTGTTGTGCCAATAGTGTAGAAGCTATCGTCATTATCAACTCAGGGTAACGATGGTCAGAAATGCCCGATTTGAGTTCGATTAAATAGCATCCGACAGACATCGATGCGAAGATAATGGCGATAGCGTTAGGATTCATTATGTTAAAGGCGCAAGCATACTATTGTGGACATAGACGGTTTGACCCGGTGCGATTTCCTCTATGTTTTCCCAATTGGGTTTTCCGTTAAAGGTTCTTTCGGGGTCAATCTTAACTGCCAGTCGCATAATATGGACTTCGTAGCCTTCTCCGCTCATTTTCGTGTTCCGTTGAACTTGATAAGTGGCTACCCTGTCCCCGATATTTTCGAGAATAGCCTCTTGAGAGTGCTTATTGAGTAAAGCGTCTATCCCCCACGCCACAAGACTTTCTACCGATTTTCTCGCACTAGCGGGAATTCTTAGGTTTCCATTGGCATCTACAGGTATTTTCATTTTCGCTTCTCCGAATGATAGGGTGTGTGGTTAAAATAAGCTCATTATTAATAAGCTTGTTAATGAGCTTATTTCAGGGACAATGCTTACACGACTCGCATAACACTTATGGGATTGATAGGCTCACCCATTTTCCGAATCTCGAAATGAAGGTGAGAACCGAATGAATGTCCCGTGTTCCCGACGGTTCCGATAATCTCGTCAGGGTTTACGTTTTTTCCGACCGCTAGGTGTTCGGCAACTTTGTCCAGATGAGCGTATAGCGATTCATATCCCGTGTCATCGTGCTTGATGTGAACGTAGTTTCCGTATCCCCCACCGCAAGAATAATTTCCTTCTTTGCAGTGTCTAACTAGGGCGATGATTACCCCGTCTCGAATAGCCACTACGGGGGTTCCCTTGTCAGCCGCCACATCTACACCGGTGTGCATACGAGTCCGTCCATTCAAGTGTCTCATTCCGAACCGCGAGGAAATCCATCCCTCGCCACGGGTAGGCATTAACCACGGAAATATCCCGTTTCGTTCCATTAATTGCTGTGCTGTCGTGTACCCTAACAGATTGGGATATTCAAGGTCACTATCTTTTTTGAATCGATTAAATGCCTCGATGGTTTTGTTGCCAACGATGCCATCGACCGCACTCGCTCTGCTTAGGTATCCAGCATTCATCAAATGTTGCTGAATATCCTTAATCAATTGTTCATCGTTTTTTCCGAGCGTCGTGATGTCAATCTGTTCGTGTTTCGCGATGTCCTTAAGTTTCATGGCTTATTGTTGTCTGTAATTTTCTATAATACATTTATACCACAATTTACCATTTTGTTTATTTTATGGGATTACCTAATGATTTTAGAGCCGTTGAACACTTGCTCGATCTTGTTCGTAAAATTCATAATGCCTGGGTGCGGGATGAATTCGATGATGTAAAGGACTTGGATGATATAACCGTCCCTCGTTCATCACTGAAAATCGCTTGCTTAATCTCCGATAATGATTCCGCACTCATTGTTATTTTGCGAATTATCATTTTTTTCTTCCATCTAAGAAAAGCGCGTGATTTGATGCCCATCTATTACGCGATTCCCCTTGACGAGATACACGCCACGCGACGATTTGTACCACAGATAACTTTTTATTGGCTTGAGCCAGAGGACGAAATTGAATATGGTTATCGTCCTATCGAGGGAACGTTTAGCTTTCGTCTTATGGGCGAAACTAGCGAGACGATTACTTTAGCGAAATTAAGAACTATCGCTACAGCTATTCAGCGAGAATTTATGACGGGTACGAAGTTCGTCTGGAAACGCGGAAAACAGCTTTATTATTACGGTGAGAAAGATAAAGGCTATCAACTCCAGATGTTAAGTCGAGATGAGGAAAACGTCAAAGAACTAATTCGCCGTGTTTTGGCTATTCAAGGGCATACGCCAGATTGGGAAAATCTAAGCATCGGTAAATCAGGAGATGAGAATAGGAAGTATCCTCAAACTCCGCGAACAATCCGTGTTCTCGGAAAATCAAGAAAGGAACCGCGCAAGCGTCCGAATGTAAATCTGCTGTTTTCTCGTGCCGTTGCCGATGCCTGGGCTTTTGAAAAGCCTATCACCTTAGTGCAGGCGAATTTAGTCGATTTAACGACTTTAATCGATACCTAGAATCAGCCATAAAATGGGCTACACTCCGCGCGGAAGGTCTAGACCTTCCAGGAAACCTATGATGGTTGAGATGCTATGATACTAAGTAATTCAAACGCATCTCTCTGGAGACCTGCTATATGGCTAGAAGACGATTTAACGATTTAGAAGAACAATTCCAGGCATGGTTAGCCGCCGCCGCTCCTGGAACGAGTCCTACCACTATTCCGAATGCGAAATTACGAAATTACGCGTTATGGAAATTAGGTGAGGCGAATGATGCCAGTGCCAAACCTCGCGATTTACCTCAATCGTCTACTCGCGACCGAGGGGGTATTAAAAACTGTATCATTAAACCTTTCGGTAATCCTACGATTTTAGTTGTTACCACCGTCTCGAATCGTGCGTTTAATTGGATTAAAGGACAGTCCGACCTTCGTGGCGAATTACACTGGCAAAATATCCCCGCGGCTAATGCGACTACGAAACCGAACACTATTAAAGGTTTTGAATCGGCGAAAGCTATCTTTCGCGAACGGTTAACGAACCCCGTCGAACGAAGATCGCGGATTACTAACGAAACCTACAAAAGTCGCACGAGTTCGTCGTCTCAGGGCTACGTCTTACCTTTCGGGGTATCGGCAACGGAAGCGGAAATCACGCGTCAAAGAGACATTGAGTTAAAAACTCCTAACGGATTTTCTGCCTCGTTTAAGTCCGAAAGGTTTGTAGACGCTCCTGACCTTGTGGACTTTAGCAGTACCGTCGCGCCTGGAAGCTAATTTATGAATCATCAACTAATCTTTGAAGCTACAGACATGGAACTTCAGTTAGGTGATGAAGTGAGTCCCGACGATTTTGTCGCTTATCAACAAGCCATGAAATATCGGGACTTATTCCTAGTTAGAAAACTATCTTTCCGCGACTATATCGATGCTCTATCTTCTTTGCCAATAGACATCGATGCCTATCTTGAAAACATGGCAATTACGTTAAACCTAGTATGAGTAGTCTTCCCCTTCTGATTCCCGATGACGTTCCTATCGACCTACAGGCTCCTGATGCTTGGCAATTGATGTACAGCAATTTTTTTGTTGCTATATCGGAGGGGGAAGGTTCTTATAATCCAATTGGTGAACAATTTTTACCCGTGAGCTTTAATTCACCGATTTTACTCGTGCGGACATTCGCCGTGAATAATCCGAATGTTAATTATCATGGCATTCTTAGTCAGTCTCAAAATGCGGGGAATATCACGAATGCCAAAATCGCTGTAAGAAAGATTTATCGAGGGTCGCGAATCATTCGATTTTCTCAAGACCTATTAGGTAGCTATTCGCTCTCGTTTACACCCTATAAGCGACTAGAACGAATTCAGCTACTGATATACGAATATCGCCCGTAAACCCTAGATAAATTATTGACTAGCCATGTAAATCCAATCCCGTTTCCCTAATGCCATGAATAACCCTACTAATCAACGAAAAATGAGCGACAAACATCTGGCGATCGGTCTTATTGGCACTGTCATCACTACCCTCGTGGGAGTCAATCAAATTGTTTCGCCCGTCTTCAGACTCGCATTCGACACCAATACGCGGCTAGTCAAGTTAGAGGCTCAAACTGCTGAGTACGCTGAAATCAAGTTTCGGTTGACCACGCTGGAAAATAGGAGATGTAAGCAGTAGGGGTGTATCCCCGAAATAAGTAGCTTATTTAAGCTATTTATTTAAGCTACTTATTTCGGGGAATATGCTCGAAATAACGACAAATCAAGGGTTAAGCGAATCAAGGAAATGACATTCCCTTCCCAAAGGGGAGATTATGCCTTGTCCCGTCTATCCCGTCAAGGGTTCCCTTCGGTTCGTTCCTCACCCTTGACTGTCTAGACTAGGGACGGGCATATTCTTTTTTTGGGGAGGGGAATGTCTCTTTTGCGATGGAAGGCGCATACAGGCACTAAAAGAAAAGGGTATACAGGTATCAAGTAAAGGTCATGTCTTAAAATAAGCACCTTATTAAGGTGCTTAATAAGGTGCTTATTATTGGGGTAATGCTCTATAGCCTTCCTATCGTGTTTACCAGGAACAAGAAAAAAATGAATGAGTAACGACACGAAGTATCCATAGTTAAACTAAGCGATCACTTTCTCGTGATTTTAGCTAAAACCTAATCCCTGTAAGGGTTTAACTGTCCGAGCAGTTTACTCAATGAAAACGGTATAGAGCATTACCCCAATAATAAGCTCATTAATAAGCTCATTATTAATGAGCTTATTTTTTACCCTATGCTTGTGTGGTTATTGGCGGTAGCCGTCCCCATTAGACAATAGACAATCCCCCTCCCTGACCCCAAAAGCCGATTATAGAGATGTGTAGGCAGTTGTCAACGGCGACCGTAGGGAGTGCGTAGCATCGTCAGACCGTTGACCACTGACAAGCATCTCGTATAATCGAGCGACGGTACAGGGAGGGGGATTGTCTCGTTCTACATTCGATAGATGATTTTGAGAACCGCACTTACCATCGGGTCATTAACATCGATTCCATTGGCTTCTAGCTCGAATAATGCCTCTTTATGGGTCAATGGTTGACGAGAATGATTCATTAGGATTTCCAGGGCTATATCCTCATTACTTTCGTCCCGATAGATACGGTCATTGACTTCTTTGCTGTGACCCATCGAACGGGCGCGTATCTCTTGAGGTATTCCCGACTTTTCCCCCTGAGCGTTACCAGCGTGACGGAACGCGTAGCATTGAGTGGTAGGACATCCCATCGAAATCATCGATTTTCGGAAATTATTAGTAAACCCGTTAACGACGGATTTTTCGTTAGAATTCGGGCGAGGAGTATAAATCGGTAGCCTTACGTCCTGTATTCTTAACTGTTCAATGATTTCTCGGTCTAAAGTCAATGGCTTGCAGATACGTCCCCCTGTCTTAATCTTGATACCGAAGTAAGTTAGTTCACCTAAAACGAGAATAAGGTCTTTATTTGATGGGTCACTTATTGCCTTAATCACTTCCCCTGATTTAGTTTGATAGGGATTGACCAAGTTTTGAGCGGCGGCGATTTCCGTGGGACGTAACCCGTAAACGAACGCCATAGACGCTACCCATAACCAACCCAATCGAGCGTTACCATGTGATTTCTGTGAATGATTTAAAGCTATTTCGTAGGCTTGATTGTGCCAATCTAAGAATTCTTTTTCGGTGATGCGAGTTTTTTCTCGGAAAATAGTTTGACGAGGATTAATGCAATCAAGTTTATTGAGACAGTCAGCCTTAAAACTTTTAGGGAAATAGAAAACTATCTTTTTGATGACGCTATACGCGTCTTTAAATGATTTAGTACCCTGTTGCCAAGAAAAAAGCACTCGTTCTAGTTCCTCCCATGATGGGTACTTGTCCCAGTCCTCGAAATAATTCAAGAATCGTCCGTAAGTTTCGTGATACGACACTACATGATTTTTTAATGTTTGACCATTAGAAAGCTGTCGTGGTTTCTTGGTGTTTTTATCCACACCTTGCCAGTATTCAGTCTCTATTCGGTCAAATATCTGGCGATAGGTCAATCGGTCATCTTTGACGACGTTCTCACCTAATATCTCGTCCCGATACCACGATTCAAACTCGGTCACGCTGTCGCATCGTTGCAAGAACTCGTAAACCTTTCGAGCTTTTACCACAGCTTTAACCATCCCGTCCTCGGTGAATGGCTCACCCAATGACCGCGCTACTCGTTTCCCCGCAAGAGTGAACTGTAACCCGATAGTCTTCCCCTTCTCGTTTTTGAGACTGATTCCCTTAAGTTCTTTTAATTCCGCTCG
Organism: Pannus brasiliensis CCIBt3594; assembly: GCF_036688125.1. Taxonomy (NCBI): domain Bacteria; kingdom Bacillati; phylum Cyanobacteriota; class Cyanophyceae; order Chroococcales; family Microcystaceae; genus Pannus; species Pannus brasiliensis. The sequence goes on from NZ_JBAFSM010000006.1 coordinate 20,014, forward strand.
TTTTCTGTCCCAAAAGCGAATGAGGTCGCTATAACCGTCGAAATTCCCTTGACCACCGATAAGACTGTCTCTCATTTGTCTCTCAATCTTCCAAAATGGTTGATATGAGAGAGTTTGAAGTGCTTACCTGCCACGGTTTCTAATTTCGCCGCAGGTTCAAATCCTGTCATCCCGATTTTTGTTGGATAAGAGTTTTCCTTTTCGAGGCGTTCTCTCGCTCATCGATCGGGATCGGTATAGAAATTCCCCCTCTCTTTCTCCGATTGTCCCCGGCGATCGAGATGGATGACGATCGCTTTTTCGAGTTCTGTCAGTTGAACGGGGATTTACACGCCAAACGAAACGTGGCTGGAGAGATTATCCTCATACCTCCCGCGGAAGGAGAGACGGGAAAAAGTAACGCGGTTCGGGAGATAGGATCGATCGATTTTTGGAAAGGAAAATTCGGAGCGATCGAACGTTCGATCGGGGAAGGAATTCACGAGGCGCGTTACAATCCGTTGTACCTCACTCGATCGACCCGATCGGAATTATAAGGCTTCGATTTTTACGATCCCGCCCTCGATCGTATCGCTCTGTAATCGATAACCGTAGAGTAGCGCCATTCCTAGTAGCGGTTCGGTCTCCGATTCCGCGATATCGATCGCGCGATATTGTCCATCCCAGATAACCGTTCCGGCGTACAGATCGAACAGGGTTTCGCTACCATCCCCCAAGGTAGCCGTATTAGAAATTGTCCAGGGCAACCCGAGGCGAACGATAATTTCCGAGGGCAAAGATAGAAATCCATTAAATCCGGTGTCGATCACGGTATTGATGACTTCCCGTTGTCCGGAAGAGTTACCGACCACGAGGGAAAGTGTCGCTTCGGAACGTGAATTTACTACTCCGTACATCATGGATTTTTCTTCAGACTCCGCGCTCCGAAATGATAAACGGCGCGATGTCCGATCCGAATCCCCCAGGGTTGAGCGTCGGGATGGCGTTCAAATAGTCGATCGGTCGCGGCGAGGACGGTTTCATCGACTTCAAAATCCCCGGTTTCGATGTCGATCGCGACGATTTTTCCCTCGTTTCCCGCTTCGATTTGTTGTCGGATGCCGGAGTTGTAGAGTTCTTGCCCGCGTCGGGCGATTTCTTCTTTGCTGTAACGTCGTTGGCGTACTGCCATAAGATTTGTTCTCGCTTTCAATACGGCCTCTCTATTTTACCTCGATCGCTCTTCCGGGTCGATCGCTATGGGTGGAAGGCGAATCGATGCGGTTCGCGAGATAGGAGCGATCGATTTCTGGAAGGGAAAATCCGGATCGATCGAGCGTTCGATCGGGGAAGGAATTCATGAGGCGCGTTATATTGAACCACTCGATCGACGATCGTACCGCATAATAACCCCGTTCACCTGCCGCTAGTAAGTTTGTGGACTCGGTGAAGCGATTTCCGACGATCGGCACGCGATGGTATTGTTAGACTGTATCTCGTCGATCGCTTATGATCAATACATTCTCGTATATCTGGAAGTGTAAATCATGTCTCTTGCCGAGTTAATTCCTTTGGTGAACAATCTGAGCCGATCGGACAAATTATCACTCTTCAAACTCCTAGCGGCGCAAATCCCGGACGCTGAACTACAAGCCATCTTTTCCGCGTCAGAGTATCCGATCTGGTCGCCTTACGACGCGACGGAAGCGGCGAATATTCTGATGCAGATGATTCAGGATGACCGAGAGGCATCTACTCATGCCTAGTACGATCGAGTTTCCCTTTTCTAACGAGGAAGCATTACCAACAATCCCTATCACCCTGATTCACGCGGGCTTTTCTGTCCCCGCGAACGCACTGCTAGATACCGGGTCTACGGTCAATCTCTTACCTTATGACATTGGACGGCAATTAGGCGCGATTTGGGAGGAACAAACGGTTCGCTTGCCACTGGCCGGAAATCTGGCAAGGGTTGAAGCGCGGGGTTTATTCGTCTATGTTCAAATCGGCGGTCTGGAACCCGTTCGTTTAGCCTTTGCTTGGACACAAGCCGATCGGGTTCCTTTAATCCTCGGGCAAACGAATTTTTTTCGAGAGTTTGATGTCTGCTTTCAACGATCGCGAGGCGCGATTGAAATTACTCGCATCTAATCAGCGTCAATTAGGATCGATCGATTTGTGGAAGGGAAAATTCGGAGCGATCGAACGTTCGATCGGAGAAGAATTCACGAGGCGCGTTATATTGAACTACTCGATCGGCGATCGTGCGTGTTAGGCATCATAGAATCCGATATTATGATATTTAGTAGGCACTTTTAGACTTTTTTGATGAGGAATAAGGTCGAATTCAGAAATATATTTTCTATTGTCATTATATTCGATTTCTAAATTCCAGCCTGAAAGCCTTAGCCCCTCCCAAGCATCAGGAAGACGTTCTCCACTCACATATCCAGAAATCGTTAATAACAAATGTTCTGATTCTTCAATAATAAACGGCGTTTTCTCTAATTTTTCTGAATTCTCAATTATTGACATTAAAGTGTCTAGCTGATTAGAGAGTAGATCACAATTTATCCTCGTTAGCTTTGGAAGTTTACTCAAATCCCTTCTCTTATTAGAATATCCAAAAGGCTCTTCACAGCTAAGTTTTATACTTTTAATGCTAACCTTTCTGTGAGCATATATTTCCAAGTCAATTTGAATCGCATAATCAACATACTCGCCGTAGCACCTGATCTCTCGTCTATTTATATTGACGCTTAATTGATCGAGATCTTTTTCAGCCTCTTTTGGAGAGTGCGGTTTTTCAAGGTAACGTTTTTCAAATTGTTCTTTAACAACATATAAAGGGGGAATGAAAAACATTGTAATAATTGCGACGACAGCTTCGCCACTATTGTCAGATTTGAGCCAAGACCAGGCATATTTAGCAACAACAATTAGCAAAATTATCAATAAAAAGTAAAAGATAAAGTAGAAGGTAAAAATTATAATTTTTTTCATATTTTACAACTCTACACATTACGTCTGATAATAGCTAACTATGTAGTATATAGATTTTTTCCGTATATTACAGCCTTTCTCAGATACATAAGGTACGTTCTCGCGGTTGGAATCTTTTAGCGGTAAGGGTTGGTATGTACTTCACCTTTACGAGAAAGGCTGTACCTCAGTATAGCTATTTTTTAAGATTTTTTTGTATATCATCCCCGACAGAGATGATATAGGGAAATTTGACCTAATAATACCCAGATAGGGATGTTATACGGATTAGCCGCCAGTCATGATCGTATCCCCGCCGAGAAAACTACTGAACGTAATACGATAGATTATTCGCCCCTATCATTACTTTGATCGCACCGATCGAGCCTATATTGATCCGCTCGCTCCATCGTAACAAAAAACACCCTCGCGAGATCTAAAGAAAACATGAAGACGATCGACATCCCTAACCTCGATCGCCCGTGCGAAACTCCCCGGAACTGGGATACTGAAGAAAGCCGAAAAACCCTTTTCCCCCATGACGCGACAACCGCACGATCGATTCGCCAAACAATATCTAGAAGAACTTCTCTCCCCACTCGGAACCGTGGAGATTAGCAAAGAAGTCACCGACGAAACCCGACAGATCGATATCTTCTTTTCCCCTCATCCCGATCGCACCGTAAATCTCGATCGCTTGGGAATCTTGGGAAAAATCGCTCGCTCATCCGCCCTCATCGAACCCTACCGCAATTCCCCCACCCGCGCGGAAGTGCGAAACTGTATCTTAAAACTGTTTACCGTCTTCTCTCAAATCCAACGCCAGGCCAAACGGGAGAATACCGCTTATAGCGAGGAGAATTTACCCTATCTCTGGATTCTCGCGCCTTCCGCTAGTCCCTCCCTTCTCGAAGGGTTTACTGCTAGATTAGAAGAGGATTGGGGAGAAGGGGTGTATTTCTTCTCTCCCTTTCACCGAACGGCACTGGTGGCGCTCAATCGGCTACCCGTCACCCCCGAAACCCTGTGGCTCAGACTATTGGGACGGGGAAAAACTCAAAACCAAGCGGTGCGAGAATTGTTAACCCTACCGAGAGACGATTCTCTCCACCAAAATGTTCTGGAACTGTTAATTAGTTGGCGAGTGAGTGTCGAAATTCAAAACTCGATCGATGAAGAAGATAGAGAGGTATTTATGACGTTATCCCAAGAGTATTTAGCGTGGAAAGAAGCGACGAAACAAGAAGGGCGACAAGAAGGGCGACAAGAAGGACGACAAGAAGGACAAAGGGAAGAACGCCGATCGATGATCGAAAACCTCCTACAAGTCCGTTTCGGCCCGTTAGATGAATCGCTCGATCGAGTGGTGAACGGTCTCTTAGAATTATCCCCCGCGGAGTCGAGTCGTCTTCTCCTACAAGCGGGGCGCGAGGAATTAATCGCGCGGTTCGATTCTTAGGCAGTTTATTCCCTCGATCGCTAAAATTATAACTCCAATTCCGCCTTGACAGAATCGCCTGTACGGTGTAGAGAAAAGCCGACTTTTTCCGCGACTTTTTGCATCGATCGATTCTCCCGGAGAATTTCCGCGCTGATTCTTTCTAATCCCTCTTCGCGACCGATTCGTACCAAGCGCCGGAGTAATTCCGTTCCCAGTCCGTGACCTTGATAGGCATCACTCACCAGTAGGTCGAATTCGGCCTCGTTTACCCCGTGTAATTTATTCAATCGTCCTAATCCTAACATTTCCCGATCGCCCGATTCGACGATCAGTGCCATCACTCGATCGTAATCGATAAAACACTCGCGGGTTAATCGATCGTAAGCGGTTTGACGGTTCAGATTCACGAGATGGAAATAGCGGAAATAGATACTTTCTTCCGAGAGATGTTCGTGGAATTTTCGCACTAACGGTTCATCCTCGGCGCGGATGGGTCGGATGGTTACGGGTAAGCCTTTTTTCGTCGTCCATTCGCCGATATATTGACTCGGATAGGGACGGATGGCGGGATGGGAAAGTCGATCGAATTCGGTATCGTTGGCATGAAGAACGATCGAGGAGGAAAGAACGATCGCTCCCTCCGAATTGACGAAAAGGGGATTAATATCGATCGATTCAATCCACGGCTGTTCGATAACGAGTTGACTGAATGTAACGATAATCTGTTCTAAATTGTCGATATTTAATTCGTGATTTTGAAACGCCCGATAGATTTTCGTACCTTCCATAAAACGACGGGCGAGAGTGGTATTGAGGGGAGGGAGGGCAACCACTCGATCGCCGAGAATTTCTACCAATTTTCCGCCGGTTCCGAAGACGAGAATCGGACCGAAACGGGGATCGGGACTACAGCCGAGAAATAGTTCGTAACCGCTATCGAGAGGGATCATCGGCTGTACCGTAACCCCGAGAAAATCGCTCGCGTCAACCGTCTCGCGGATCGATCGAAACGCTCGCCGAACTTTTTCCGGATCGGTGATATTTAAACGCACGCCGCCAGCCGTGGTTTTGTGGAGAATGGTACTCGAAAGAAGTTTGATCGCCACCGGATAGTCGATCGAATTGGCGAGAGTAACGGCCTCTTCCTCGTTGCGGGCGATTTTCGTGGGGATGACGGGGATACCGTAGGCGGCCAGAAGGTGATTCGATTCCGCTTCGGTGAGAATCGTTCGATTTTGCCCTCGGATGTTGTCGATCATCTCCGTCACGCGCGATCGCTGGCGATCGCTCTCCGCGACCGGTAAAACCGGCGTTTCGTAGAGGCCGCGAAGATTGTACTGATACCGCCACATCCGGTTAAATAAAACCGCCGCCGAGTCCGGATAGCGATAGGTGGCGATTCGGTGCGCGTTGAGAATCGTTTCCCCCTCGCTGATGCCGTCTCCCCCCATCCAACTGGCGAGGACGGTTTTTCGGGCGTTTTTGGCGATAGGGGCGATCGCGCGGGCGGTCTCGGCGGGATCGATCGAACCTCGGGGCGTGAAAATGACTAAAACGCCGTCGGTGTTCGGATCGGCGAGCGCGATCTCGAAAGCGAGCGTATAATCCTCGATCGTGGCACTACGACGCAGATCGATCGGGTTATTCGGGGGACAGAAAGACGCGAGTTTTTCGATCGTTTCCGGCGCGAATCGGGCCAGTTCCCCCCCCGTGAGGATCAGCGCGTCGGTCGCGAGAACCGCCGGGCCCGCGCCGTTGCTAATGACGCTCAAACGCTTTCCCCTCGGTAAACGTTGCTGTTTGGCGAGAACTTCGGTTATATTGAAGAGATCGGCAATCCGTTGCACCTCGACGATGCCGCACCGGTTAAAGGCGGCCTCTAGGGCGAGTTCACTGCCGACTAACCGGCCCGAGTGGGAGAGAGCTACGGTGGCGGATTCGGAAGTGCGGCGACGAATGGCGACGATCGGCTTATTTATCGAGACTTCCCGCGCCGCGGAGAGGAACGATCGCGCGTTCCCGATCGATTCTACATAGATGACGATGCTTTTGGTGAGCGGATCGTCACCGAGATAGTAGAGTAAATCGCTCCAATCGATATCTAGAGGGGAACCGAGGGAAATAAACGAGCTAAACCCCACGTTTTCGGTCAAACTCCAATCGAGAACGGCGGAAGCGATCGCCCCACTCTGACTGATAAAACCGAGATTACCGGCTTTCGGCTGGATGGGGGCAAGGGTAGCGTTTAAACCGACGCGGGGGTTAATAATGCCGGTACAAGCGGGGCCGAGAATCCGGAGTTTTCCGCGGGAAATCGATCGAATTTCTTCCTCCCCGGCCGCGTCGAATCCGGTGGAAAGAATCATCGCGCCTTTCACATTTCTCTCGACACAATGCCGGAGAATATCGGGAACCTCGCGCGCGGGAGTGGCAATAATGGCGAGATCGAGCGCCGGGGGAATGTCGGGTCGATCGGGATTAATAGAATAGATCTGGCGATTACTTGGATTATGGTATAGATTTTCCAGTAGCGTTTTCCCGGTGTTTTCGATCTCGCCGATGACCGCAATGGTTTTCGGCTCGAAAAAGGGTTTTAGGGCTTGATGTTCGGGAGAGAGAAAGGATTCGATCGATTCTGGCATAAGGATTCGTCGGGCGTTCCAACAATCAACGGTTTTTTCGCTATTGTAGCCCCTAATTTTTAAGCTCGTTTCAAGGGGAAAGATTTCTTAGAAATTATTTTCGTCAGGTTGGTAACGTTCGATCTTATTCGCTTGCCGTTCCCCTAGATGTAATCGATGCAATCGTTCGTCTTTCATGGGTTAGATCGAGTGAACGATTAACCGATCGGGAATGTTTTTGACCCACTTGTGCAGGGGGCGGGCGCTATCTCTTTAATTGTTTCTCCTGCCTCCTGCCTTATCTCGATCGCGTCACTTGATCAACTCCACCGCGTCGCGTCCGTCGATGTCTTGGAGATAGACTTTCACCTGTTCCTCGGAAGCGGTGGGGAGATTTTTTCCGGTGAAATCGGGATGGATGGGAAGCTCGCGGTGTCCCCGATCGATCAATGTCAGTAAGCGGATTTTCTGCGGTCTACCATACTCGATCACCGCGTTTAAAGCGGCGCGGATCGTGCGTCCTTTATAGATGACATCATCGACGAGAATGACCGTTTTGCCCGTGAGATCCATCGGGATTTTCGTTTTCGCGGGGGTGCGGGTTTTCACCCGATCGAGATCGTCGCGATAGAACGTAATATCGATCGCCCCGACGGGAACTTTTACCCCTTCCAACATCTCGATCCCGGCGGCGATCGATCGCGCGAGAGGAACCCCGCGGGTATAGATGCCCACTAACACCACGTTTTCCAAATCGCCGCCTTTCTCGATCACTTCCGAGGCCAGACGGATGATCGTGCGCCGGATCTCTTCGGCGGAGAGGATTTCAACTAACTGTTCGCTCATGGATTTCGATCGATCGCGCGTTCTGCTGTTTCGATGCTACCGCGATCCGTTGGGGACGCGCCAGATCGGGAGAGTTTCCAGGATCTCCGGCGATCGATAAATCCGTCCCGCGGAAACCGGCTCTCGATCCCGCGGGAGATGTGAGGGTTTCCTGACTTATGCGAGCTTAAGGCTTTACGGCAAACATCGGAGGAAAAATCAGATGCCCGATCAAGCGTTTAGAAAAGATATCCCGGAAATCGATCACACCGAGATCGAGGACACCCGCGCGAAAAATCTCGATCCTCACGGCCCGTTTCTCGAAAAAGTGATGGCCAATAGCGGGATCGCCGATCCCTACGACGCGCGCGATATTACCGAGGTCGTCTATCGGGTGATGCGCGATCTCATGCCGACGGAAACATCCGATCGAGTGGAGTCGGAATTACACGAGGAAATCGCCCACACCAAAGAAAAAGCCCTGAATATGGAGATCGCCGACCTCTGGCACGACACGAACCCCCTCGTCCGTTTTCTCAGTCGCCTACGTCCCCCGTTAAAGGGGCCCGGTTGGCAGGGAATCACCTCGGATCTGTTTTTCACCCGCGTCGCCAACGAGGCCGGAATGGCCCCGCACCTCGATCGAGATCGGGTGATCCGGGCGATTTTTAGCGCGACGAAAGACGAGCTTTCCCCGGAACGCGTCGAGGAAATCGCCGGTTGGTTGCCCGATCGGGTTCAACAATTATGGCGCGACGCGTAAATGGATAGGGTGGGTACAGCCCACCTTAGACTGGAGTCAATTTCTCGGCGCGTACATCATAACGAGAACACCGGCGATGACGAGCGCGCCCCCTAGCCAATCGAGATGATCGGGGGCGGCGCGATCGATCCACCATCCCCATAGTATCGAGAGAACGATGAAGACCCCGCCATAGGCGGCGTAGGCTCTACCGAAATTCGCGGGTTGTCCGGTAGCGACGAAGCCGTAAACCGTCAGTAGGATAGCCCCGGCTACCGCGAGCCAACCGCTTTTCCCCTCGCGTACCCACAGCCAGACGAGATAACCGCCACCGATCTCGCACAGACCGGAGAGAATGAAATAGAAGAGGGATTTGAACACGGGCGCGGGAAATATTTGAAGCAACACGTCTCTAGCTTCCGATTTTCGTCAAGGCTCGTCAATACTTCCAACAGAGCGGGCCATAAATTATCCCGGAAAAGCCGGGAGGGAATCGAAGCTATGTTCGGACTCGGTGAACTCAAACAAACCAAGGTCGATCGGGAAGCCCGACTGGAAGGAAAATTAGAGAATCTCCCTTGTACGCTCGAATATGGATTGAGTTGGGAAGATATTAGCCGATCGATCGATTTACCGATCGAACCCGTCCGGGAAGAGGCGCGGAAATAGCATTCCCGAACCCGTTATCGTTCCCGCGCGCGATGGCCGATATCGCGACGGTAATAGATGCCGTCGAAATGAACCCGCGCCACGGCCCGATACACGCGATCGATCGCCTCGGAAAAAGTCTCGCCGAGCGCCGTTATTCCTAGCACCCGTCCCCCGTCGGTGAGTAAATCCCCGTGTTTGAGCGTCGTTCCCGCGTGGAAAACGATCGCCCCTTCCGCCTCGCATTCCTCGATCCCGGTAATTACTTTCCCCTTCTCGTAAGCGTCCGGATAGCCGGCGGACGCGGCCACGACACAAACGGCACTACCCGATCGCCATTGTAGCGGGGGGAACGCGCGTAACTCCCCGCGCGCGCAGGCCAGCAGTAAAGGCGCGAGAGGCGTTTCCAACAGGGGAAGAACCGCCTGGGTTTCCGGATCGCCGAAACGACAGTTAAACTCCAATACCTTCGGTTCCCCGGACGGCGAGATCATCAGCCCCGCGTAGAGAACCCCGCGATAGTCGATGCCCCGTTTCCGTAACGTCGCTACCACGGGCGCGAGAATTTCCGCGTCTACCTTCCGAAGTATATCGGCCGTGGCGATCGGCGCGGGCGCGTATACCCCCATTCCCCCAGTATTTTTGCCGGTGTCTCCCTCGCCGATACGCTTGTGATCTTGGGCCGGGACTAGGGCGCGACAGGTAACGCCATCGGTGAGCGCGAGGATGGAAACCTCTTCCCCCGCGAGAAATTCCTCGACGACGACTTTCGTGTACCCGCTATTGAACAGATCGTCGATCCCTTCTAACGCGATCTCTACGGTTTCGGCGACGATCACGCCCTTTCCGGCCGCGAGTCCGTCCGCTTTGACGACAATCGGCGCGCCCTTCTCTAAAACGTAGGCTCTCGCGCTATCCGCGTCGGTGAACGTGCCGGAGGCCGCGGTGGGAACTCCCGCCTCGATCATCAACTCCTTGGCCCAGGATTTACTCGATTCGATCGAAGCGCCCTCTTTCGTCGGCCCGAAGACAGAAATTCCTTGACAGATTAACGCGTCCGTGATACCGAGGGAGAGGGGATATTCGGGCCCGACGACCACGAGATCGACTTGATTTTCGAGCGCGAACCGAGCGATTCCCTCGAAATCCTCGATCGACAGGGAAATATTCTCGCAGTTCGCCAAAAGAGCCGTTCCCCCGTTGCCGGGGATACAGTAAACGTGTTTTACCTCGTTCGATTGTAAAAGTTTCCAGGCGAGGGCGTGTTCGCGGCCCCCGTTGCCGATGACGATAATTTTCACGGATCGCGATAAATGAAGGGAATTACTGCTTTTATTATCGACGGCGCGAGCGGGTCGATCGGGAGGACTTCGCGATTCTTTAAGATTTTCCGGTCCCGCGAGGGGTGAAAGGAGAGATCTATACTACAAGTAGTTTTTCCGGTCGCGAATTTATGAACCGATTACCCGACGGGCCGATCGCCCCCCGCTGGTGGCAACTTTTCCGCTGGATTAGCGATCCTCTCGGCTATCTCGACGAATGTAGCCGTCGCTACGGCGATCTTTTCACCTTCCGCTTACAGGGTTTTCCCCCGCTCGTTTTCACGAGCCGGCCCGAACTCGTCCAACAGATTTTCAGTCTCGACGCGAAACAATTCGACGAGGGCAAGGGAAACGGGATCGTCTTACCGTTGGTCGGTGAGAATTCGTTATTTCTCATGGACGGCGATCGCCATAAACGCGAGAGAAAATTACTCCTGCCTCCCTTTCACGGGGAGAGAGTGCAAACCTATAGCCGGATTATTCTCGACGCGACCCGCGAGGTGATGGCGCGTTGGCGAGAGAGCGAGGTGATCGACGCTCGCGCCGCCATGCAGGATATCACCCTCGAAGTCATCCTACAGGCGGTTTTCGGCTTGCGAGAGGGCGCGCGCTATCGGGAGATTAAGCCCCTGTTGGCGGATATGCTGAATGTTACCGATTCTCCCCTTCGATCGAGCCTACTCTTTTTTAAATCTTTCCAACGCGATTGGGGGGCCTGGAGTCCGTGGGGTCAGTTCGTCCGACGTAGAGAGCGCATCCACGCGCTGTTACAGGAAGAGATCGACGCGCGACGGGTGGGGGACGATCGCTCCGGCGATGACGTGCTGAGTCTGATGATGGCGGCCACCGATGAAGACGGTAAACCGATGTCGGATGTCGAACTACGGGACGAGTCGATCACGCTGTTGATCGCGGGACACGAGACAACGGCGACGAGTCTGGCGTGGGCTTTTTACTCGATCGCCACCGATTCGGAAGTACGGGAGAAATTACGGGAAGAATTGGACAGTTTAGGCGAGAATCCCGATCCGATAGCCCTCGCGAAGCTATCCTATCTAACGGCGGTCTGTAACGAGACCTTACGACTCTATCCCGTCACCCCGGTCGCGTTTACCCGTTTCCCCCGAGGGTCGATCGAACTCGACGGCTATCGTTACGAGGGAACGGTGGGATTAACCCCCTGTATCTACCTGGTTCACCAACGCGAGGACATTTACCCCGAACCGAAGCGTTTCTCTCCCGATCGCTTCCTCGATCGTTCCTACGGGCCGGGAGAATTTCTACCTTTCGGGGGAGGCAGTCGTCGCTGTTTGGGTCAAGCGTTGGCGATGTTAGAACTCAAACTCGTTCTCGGCACGATTCTTGCGGACCACGATCTAGATTTTGTCAGCGATCGAACCGTTCGCCCCGCCCGCCGGGGGGTAACGATCGCCCCGTCCGGTGGCGTGAGCTTACGGGTCTCGAAACGGCAGAGAACCCGATCGCCGGTTTACAATCGGACATGATAGATTGATGTACGGAATTCAACACTTGTCGTGTGGTTAAGGAGTCAGGAGCCAGTAGTCAGGAGTCAGGAGGGGGAATACAGAATAATCTCCTCAAAAATCCAACCCGAAATCGATCGATCTTTTTCAATCAAACTTTTTCTCGATTTTAGATTCACAAAAATGAATCGCACTTCGGAGTCTAATCAACGTCACCCTACTAAATTATTATGAAAGAAGTTCCGGGTTCCTCCCTCCCCTCCGCCATCCAACTCGCGCGCTGGATACTCGATCCGACCGGGTTTTTAGAAGATAACGCCCGTCAGTACGGGGATATTTTCGGCGCGAAGGTGTCGTTAACCGGCGAGAAAATCGTTTTCGTCAGTAGTCCCACCGCGTTACAGCAGATTTTAACCGGCGATCGCAAACAATTTTCCGCCCCCGGCGAGGTTAATCGCATCATCTCCAGTCTCCTCGGCGAGTATTCGGTGATCATGTTAAGCGGGGAAGCCCATAAAAAACGCCGTCAGCTTTTATTACCGCCCTTCCACGGCGAGAGAATGCGTTCCTACGGGGATATCATTCGGAATCTCACGGTAAAAGTGATGGAATCGGTACCGCTCGATCGGGTCTTCGAGGCGCGTTCCGTCACCCAATCGCTGACTTTACAGGTCATTTTAGAGACGGTTTTCGGCATCGGCGAGGGCGAGAGATTTCAAACCCTTCAGGGTTTACTGTCGGAAATGCTCGATGGTTTCCGCTCTCCCGCGATGGCCTCGATCCTCTTTTTCTCCTGGCTTCAAAAAGATCTCGGCGCGTGGAGTCCCTGGGGAAAATATATCCGCGCGCGGCGGAAAATCGACGAGATTCTCTTCGCGGAAATCGCCGAACGGAAAGCCAACCCGCGCGAAGATCGTACCGATATCCTCTCTCTCCTCCTGTCCGCGCGCGACGAGGAAGGCAACCCGATGAGCGATAACGAATTACGCGACGAACTGATCACCCTGCTGGTAGCCGGTCACGAAACCACGGCCACCTCGATCGCCTGGGGGTTATACTGGACGCACCTATACCCGGAAATTAAGGAAAAAGTACGTCAGGAATTGGCTACCCTCGGAGATAATCCCGATCCGGTGGAAATTACCCGTTTACCCTATCTATCGGCCGTTTGTTCCGAATCTTTGCGGGTTCATCCGGTGACAATGCTGACTTTCCCCCGCGTCGCCGAGGAATCGATCGAACTCGACGGCTACTCGATCGAAAAAGGAACCCTCGTCACCGGTTGTATGTATCTCTCCAATCACCGCGAGGCCACTTTCCCCGATTCCCACACCTTCCGTCCCGAACGCTTTCTAGAGCGACAGTTCACTCCCTTCGAGTATATGCCCTTCGGCGGCGGGGCGCGTCGTTGTATCGGCGAGGCGCTGGCATTATTCGAGATGAAAATCGCCCTGGGGACGATTCTAGCCGGCTACGATCTGGAATTAGCCGATAAAACGCCCGAAAAACCCCGTCGGCGCGCTTTAACCCTCTCCCCCGCGCGAGGGGTGAGAATGATCCTCAAAGGACGACGCGAGGCGATTCAACCCTCTCCCGCTCTCGCCGAGATCTCGTGAAAACTTTACACTGATAAATAATTCGGAGTTGTGTCAACTGCTTTAATACACAACTCTTGTTTTTTGTCAATACTCTTGGTGCTATCATGCCTCTGATCCGGATTGCGAAATCGTGGGAAATTCCCGAAAATGAAGTCACTTCCGAAAGCGTGTATTTTAACCGTCGTCGCTTTCTGCGGGGGTTAATCGGGGTGGGAATCGCCGGGGGAGCTTCCTCGCTTCTGAGCGCCTGCGGGAAATCCTCGTCGAGCGCCGCGCTAGAAGAAAGTTTAAATCTACCGAAAATCCGAGGGTTTCAGAAAAATCCGCGGTTCGCCACGGTCGATCGCCCGATCGTTAACGAGGGTGTCGCGGGTCGGTATAATAACTTTTACGAGTTCGGTGGCGGCAAAAATATCTGGTTGAAAGCGCAGAAATTACCGACGAATCCCTGGCAAGTAGAGGTTAGTGGATTGGTCAAAAATCCCCGCACCTACGACATCGACGATCTGAAAAAAACCTTTCCCCTAGAAGAGAGAATCTACCGTTTCCGTTGTGTCGAAGCTTGGTCGATGGTGTTACCGTGGATCGGTTTCCCGATGAAGGCACTTATCGAAGCGGTGGAACCGACATCGACCGCGAAATACGTCCGATTTACCTCGTTTTACGATCCCGAAATCACCCGCGGTCCCGGTATCCATTTCGGCGCGTTACCCTGGCCCTATACCGAGGGGTTACGGATTGAAGAGATGGCCAATGAACTCGCCTTTTTCGCCGTCGGTTTATTCGGTCACGATCTGCCCAAACAACACGGCGCGCCGATCCGGATGGTACTCCCGTGGAAGTACGGTTTTAAGGGAGCGAAATCGATCGTGAAAATCGAGTTTCTAGCCGAACAACCAGCTACCTATTGGAATACGATCGATTCTCACGAATACGATTTCGAGGCGAATGTAAACCCGAGCAAACCACATCCCCGTTGGTCGCAGGCCACGGAAAAATTCATCGGCAACAGACCGGATCTATCTTGGGAGATTAAAGAAACGCTCCCCTATAACGGATACGGGGAATACGTGGCGAGTTTATACGCGTGAGGGAGGGAAAAATGGACGCGGAAACTTTATACGATCGAGACTTCTACCTCTGGATCGGAACCACGATTAACCAATTACAGGTGAAACAGTTCCAAAGCGTCGATCTGCCGAATCTCATCGAGGAATTGGAAAGTATGGGAGGACAGGAAAAGCGATCGATGAGAAATTTATTAACCCGACTGCTGGAAAACCTATTAAAACTCGGTTATTGGACAGCGGAACGCGAGCGAAACGAAAATCACTGGAAAGGGGAAATTCTAACTTTTCGTCGGGATATAGCCGATGAAATCGAAGATAGTCCCGGTCTAAAACCTTATATTCTAGAAATCTTTCCCGATGGTTACGAACGCTCTAGAGAGGAAGTGAGCGTTCGCGATCGACTCCCGATCGAGACCTTTCCCGTTACCCCGATCGGTTCCTTAGAACAGGTGTTAGATACAAAATGGTTTCCCGCGATCGAAAGCGAGGAGGAACGGTAATGGAACTGAAAACACAGTTAGAAAATAAATCGTTATACGATCGAGATTTCTATATCTGGATTCAAACGACGATCGAGCAACTGCAAACAAAGCAGTTCTCGGATTTAGATCTCGAAAATTTAATCGAAGAGTTAGCGAATATGGGGAGGAGCCAGAAATATAAAATCGAGAATTTATTAATCCGAATTCTAGAGCATTTACTGAAACTAGAATACTGGACGGCGGAACGCGAATCACTGGAAAGGCGAAATCTTGACTTTTCGGAGACAGATTAACCGGGAACTGAAAGATAGTCCCAGTTTAAAACCTTATATCCGGGAAATTTTTGAGGATTGCTACGCTCAAGCGAGATTAGAGGCCAGTATTCGATGCGGACTCCAGATCGAAACCTTCCCCGCGACAGCGATCGCCTCTTTAGAACAGACACTAGACGCGGAATGGTTTCCAACACTCTAAAAACGAACTTTCGCTAGAGTTCGAGATATTTCGTGTCGAATCCCCGATCGATTCCCCGATTTTTTTCTCGTAGAAGTCGCCGAAACATTCCCCTCATCTCTCGCGGGAGTTTCCGGAGAGCGGAAAAAATTCGTCGATCGAGAGAAAACCGCTCGATACAATGGAAAGAAAAACAATCTAACGATGCTACGTTTACGACCCTGGCAGTGGGTGATTCTCGTCCTACCGATCGCCCTAATCGTCCTTTTTCTCCTCGTCACGGCGGGATTCACGATCCATCGGTGGGGAATTAACTGGATCTGGGCGGTTTTCACCCTCGTTCTCGTCGTCTGGCGGTTTCTCCTCGTTAAATGGACGCGCCCGATGGTGTCCGAGATCGAGACCGCGATCGCCGAGGTCGCCGAAGAATTAGAAGAGGCCGCCAGTAAAAGCGCGCCCGCGAAAAATGTCGAGGAAACCCTACAGGCGATTTTAACCGCCGCGCGCGACGATCGACCGATGTGGGAGGATTGGGCGACCTTCTGGACACGCTGTCAGGATCTCGTCACGGCGATCGCCCGCCTCTATTACCCCGATGTCAAGTACCCGTTATTAAATATTTACATTCCCCAAGCCTACACCCTGATCCGGGGAACCGTGGACGAGACCGATCGCTGGATGCGGAACCTCTCCCCCGCGCTCAATCAGATCACCGTCGGACAGGCTTATAACGCCTACGAGGTCTACCAGAAACTGGAACCCTCGGCGCGAAAACTCTGGCGCGTCTGGAATTGGGCGCAATGGCTGTTAAATCCCGCCGCCGCGGTCGCCCGTACCGCCAGCCAACGCTACAGCGATCGGGCCGATCGACAGTTATTACTCAATCTCGGTCAGATTCTCCGGGAGACCGCCTTGCGGAATCTCTGCCGTCAGTCCGTTTTCCTCTATAGCGGCACGATTCCCCTCGAAAGTCCGGCCGTCGCCCCGAAAACGACCACGATCGAGGAAATTCTCGCGCGATCGGAACCGGTGGAGAAGGTGGAACGCGAGCCGGTCAATATTCTTCTGGTCGGTCGCACCGGCGCGGGAAAAAGCAGTTTGATCAATACTTTATTCCGATCGGATCTCGCCCGCGTGGACGTTTTACCGAGTACCGACGAGATCCGGTCCTATCACTGGCGCGCGGACGAGGGGGACGAGTTAACCCTCTGGGATACCCCCGGTTACGAACAGGCCGATCGCGCCGATTACCGCGAGGAAGTGTTAGAACGCGCCGGGGTCGCGGACGCGGTTCTGCTCGTCACTCCCGCGCTCGATCCCGCCCTACAGATGGATGTGGACTTTTTGAGGGATTTACAGACGAACGTGGAGAATTTACCGGTTTTTGTCGTGGTTTCCGGGGTCGATCGCCTGCGGCCGGTGCGGGAGTGGCGACCGCCTTACGATTGGTTGACCGGGGAGCGGCCGAAAGAGGTGAATATCCGCGAGTGTATCGAGTATCGCGCGGGGTTGTTGGGGGATCTGTGCGATCGGATCTTTCCCGTCGTTACCGGGGATGAGAATCGGACGGAATGGGGAACCGACGCGTTATCGATCGCCCTGGTGGACTCGATCGAACCCGCGAAACAGTATCGGTTAGCGCGATTTTTGCGCGATCGGGACACGCGCGCGGTGGCGACGGCGAAAATTATCGATCGCTACACGTTCCAGATGGCGACGACCCAGGGATTAACCGCGCTATTAAAAAGTCCGATTTTAAGTTTTCTCGCCACGCTAACCACCGGCTCCCCGGCATTAGCCCGCGTTCTCGCCGAACAGATTCCCGTGGAACAGTTACCCGTGGTGATCGGTAAATTACAAATGGCTTACGATCTCTATAATCTTTTGAATCCCGAAGACAAAAGCTTCGATCTACAAGCCATCTGGCCGTTCGCCGTGAAAACTCCCGCCCCCCCGGACAAAGACGCGAGCGCGTTCGGTCACGCGTTAGTAGAATACTGGATGCGGGATCTCTCGATCGAGGAGTTCGAGAAAAGTTACCGGGATTATTTAGAACGTTAGGTTCGGGAGGCTTTTCAGTAAGGGGAAAAGGAAAAGGTGGACGGCTCGGCCTTTCCCCTTCCTCTTTCCCCCGAGCCGTATCAAGGCTAGGAATCGAGAACTTCGGTCTAATAGCTACCGATTAATAGTATTGCAATTCATCTTTAAATTGTTGGGTAATTTCTTTGATGATGTGTTGGGAGGTTTGATCGTTACCGGAGAGAATTCCCGTGGGGTTTTTCAAACCTAACGCGTATTTTTGATAGCGATAGATCGCCGCGATCCACTTATCTTGTTTCGTCGTGGTGGACTCGTAAATTGTCGGCTCGAAATCGTAGGACAGGGAGTAATCGCGTACTTGCAGAACTTGAGAGAGTTTATTTTTAATATCCTCTTCGAGTTGGAAATGAAGTTTTCCCGTTCCCGAGGTTCGCTCTTTGATAATCCCGATATAACGATTTTCTAAACTTTTTTCTAGAGCGGGATTGTTGACTAGGTTATTGTAGATCGATCGAATGATCCGAGCGGTTCCCTGTTCGGTCGTGGAAAATTGGTTACGGGCGGGCAGTAAAACGGGACGGGGAACTTGTAGCGCGTCAAGAACCGCTTCTTTCAGTTTTTCATAGGTCGGATCTTTGTCATCTCGAATCACCCCGTAATCCACCCTCGGGAAAAATAATTTATTCTGCACCTGTAATCGGTAAATTCCCTCGATCCACGCCGCGAGCGTCTTCCGTCTCGTCTTGATAGTTTTCCCGCGGGGCGGTTCGCCGGTAATCACTCCCTCCCGCGCGCCACTAGCGTTGACAATATTTTCTAGGGCATTGTAAATCAGATCTTCCTGTAGTAGGGTATCCTGGTTCTGGATATCCCGAACGAGCGATACGAGCGCGGGTTGTGTTTTCGTCAGAAAGTCTTGGTCTAACGTTACTAACGCTTTATCTCGAAGAACGATCGCTTCTTTTTTGTCCAGCACTCCATCCGGGGAAAAATCCATTTGACCCCGCTCGTACTCAAGGCGATAGAGGTTGTTCGCCCACGTTTGTCTCGTTTTTCGGGAAAGGCTCTCGCTATTTTCTAGAGAGCGAGATATCAGGGTAAAATCCAGACAATCGCCGTTGAGTTTTTCGGATGTTCCCTCGCTTTTTTCTTTCGGGATAGACGAACAGATATTCCGGACGATCGTGGATTCGCTCACGGGATCTGCCAATTCATATCCTTCTTTTTTGATGCCGTCTCTCGCCGATCGTAAGCTACGAATTGTTTCGGGAAATCGAGAAACCGCTTCTGGCAGTTTTTCGTCGGGAAGATTTTTCGGGGTGAAGGGCATTCGCCAAACTAATCTTCGCTCGCCGTCCTCCACTCGTCGATCGAAAAACAATAAATAGACAATCGGGATGGCGACCAGAATACCGAGAATTAAAAGACCGATTTTATAAAAATTTCGGGATATTTTTACTTTCCCTTTTTTTTTCATCGACTTCGTTTTTTTAAGAGCGACCATTGGTTTTAGCCTGGAGGATAACGTCAAGGAGCGCGCGAGTCAAGGATCTTTTTCCCTAGCCGTAACGCTTTCAAGGCAACGATCTTTCGAGCTGAAGAGCTAATCGGTTAACGAGCGAATAGACAAAGTATACCGGAGAATTTAGAAAATCCTATCCCGTCTTCGGCGGGCGATCGGGGGGATAATCCCGACATTCGCTATCCTTTTGGGTTCCTCGCTCGCGTTTACCGGACTCACCCTGCCGTCGCGCGGGACGTGTCTATCTTGACAGCGGCCCGATCGAACGGTAGACGATCTGTAGCGATCTACAAGCGAGCGGGAAAATAACCGTCCCGGACAGGGTGACGGGTCTCGCGGCCCTCCTATTCTTTTTACCGCGATAACCCGCGAGCGGACGATCTCCCTGTCAACTATCCCTGACAGGAATCTCGCGGGAGAAGGGGGTAGGGGAACTCCGGCCGGAGTGTCCCCCCTCTCACCGAACGCTCTTCTCCTGGAAAGGAGAGAATTCCGCTCGGCCCCGGTCGGTTCGATCAAGAATTTCGGGGGGCTGGCAACGGGGAGAAACGATCATTTGTCAAGAAACTTTTCGCGCCTCTCGAAGTTCATTAACGCAACTTTATAAAGTGTTGTAACTTTTAATGAACGATTGTCGGGTCTCGCGCGTAGACCTTGCTATAGTGAAACCTAGCCAAATTTGCAACGGCCAGCAATTATCCGGCGTTCGCCATTCTCTTTTTTCTATTATCATCCAAGAGTACAATCGATAACCGTATGGTCAGCACCGTCCAGAAACCCGAATTCGAGGAACTCCGTCCGGGGATTAAAGTTCCCGCCAAAGAGACGATCCTCACCCCTCGCTTTTACACGACCGACTTTGAAGCGATGGCCGAGATGTCGATCGCGGCGAACGAGGAAGAACTCCAAGCCATTCTGGAAGAGTTCCGTACCGACTATAACCGCCATCACTTCGTCCGCGACGAACAGTTCGATCGCTCTTGGGATCACATCGATGGCGATACCCGTCGTTTATTCGTCGAGTTTTTGGAAAGATCCTGTACGGCGGAATTCTCCGGTTTCCTTCTCTATAAAGAACTCGGCAGACGGCTCAAAGACAGAAGCCCCGTCCTCGCCGAATGTTTTAACCTCATGTCCCGCGACGAGGCGCGTCACGCGGGATTCCTCAATAAAGCCCTTTCCGATTTCGGCCTCTCCCTCGATCTGGGCTTTTTAACCAAGAGCCGGAAATATACCTTCTTTAAACCGAAATTTATCTTCTACGCCACCTATCTCTCCGAGAAAATCGGTTACTGGCGTTACATTACTATCTATCGCCATTTAGAACAACATCCCGAAGACAGAGTTTACCCGATCTTCAACTTCTTCGAGAACTGGTGTCAGGACGAGAACCGTCACGGCGATTTCTTCGACGCGATCATGCGCGCGCAACCCGATACCCTCAACGATTGGCGGGCGCGTCTGTGGTGTCGTTTCTTCCTGTTGTCGGTGTTCGCGACGATGTACCTCAACGATACCCAGCGAGCGGATTTCTACCGGTCGATCGGTCTGGACGCTCGCGACTACGATAAATACGTGATCGAGAAGACCAACGAGACCGCGGGCCGCGTGTTCCCGGTGATTCTCGACGTGGACAAACCGGAATTCTACGATCGCCTGGAAGTTTGTATCCGCAATAACGAGGGATTACGGGCGATCGATGCCGGAAATAGCCCCGCGCCCCTGAAGTTTCTCCAGAAATTGCCCCTCTACGTCTCCAACGGCTGGCAATTCCTGAAACTGTACCTGATGAAACCGATCCGCGTCGATCGGTTAGCGGGAAGCGTCCGATAACGAGTTTTTTCTTGAGACATGGTGAGGGTGGGCTTGTCCCGCCCTTTTCTGTTTTCGGGAGGCAGGAGGAGTCAGGAGTCAGGAGTCAGGAGTCAGGAGGCAGGAGTCAGGAGTCAGGAGGCAGGAGGAATAATCAACCGTAAAATCCCTAGGAAATGATATTTTACCGACTTTTTTTTTAAATCTCGATCGATCGCTCCCGCGCGAAATGTAGTGATTTCTTCCTTAAGAAGCGTGAGGGGTAGGGGAGCGCTCGCTAGACTAAAGAAAGGAAAAATTATCGCGCGAGATCGATGGCTATTTATTGCGAGTTAGGGACGGGGCAACGGTTATATTTAGAGAATCCGGGCGATCGAACGATCGTCACCCTCGCCAGTAGCGCGGCCGGACAGCAACAACAATCGAGTACCGGCTTTCAAACGGGAAGCTGGACGGCGGAACCGCAGATCTATCAAACCACGAGCGGGATCATCGTTACCATTATCACCGCGACCGGCAGTAATTTCCTACAGATCCAAGGAGCGAGCGCCCGTTTATTACGAGAAACCCCGACCTTAATCAGCGCGACGAAACTGCCGACCAGTTCGATCGAGGAAAATCCCGCGGGTTTCTCCATGCCTCCCCTGCAACCCATGCAACCCCTGCAACCCATGCAAATGGGAGATATGAGTATGAGTTTCCAACCGATGGAAATGCGGATGGGAAATATGACGATGGGAGTGGGATCTCGGAGTCCCGAGAAACGCCAATTCTGTAGTCAATGCGGCGCGAAAGTGGCGGAGAGCGATCGATTTTGCTCGCGTTGCGGTCATCGATTGGCGTAGATCGATCGAGACCGGCCGTTTTCAAGGTTCCGGGAAGAAGCGATCGCCGGAACTAATCCTCGAAATAGCTGACTCCCGCGATTCCCGTGATCCCGTCCATACTGTTCGCGTCGAGAAAATCGTCCAGCGCCTCGAACGTGGTTCCGTAGGTGATCGTCGTGTCATCGTACCCTTTCAGCGTGACGTTGTGTTGCTGGAAAACGTCGTGTAACTGCGAGAGTCCGATTAAATAACTATACGTGGTCGCCCCGATCGCCAGATCCATACCGATCTCTTTCGTGGCCGATTCCAAACGGAAAGCGGCGTTTACCGTATCGCCGATCGCCGTGTAATCCGGGTGTTCGCCGCTCCCGGTATTTCCCACCATCGAGTAACCCGTATTTACCCCCGCGCCGATCCGTAGGGGAAAGGGGAGGGGATACTGTTCGCTTAAGGCGCGGGTCATACTATACAGTTGATTCACCGCCCCGAAAATCTGCAAGATATCCTCCTGATTGACCTCTTCCTGCCCGTGAAACCAGATGGCCATAATCGCGTCGCCGATATATTTATCCACCCAACTCCCGGAACCGCGGATGATCTGCCCCGCGTGACGGAACCAGTTGCCGATCAGGGAAGATAACACCTTCTCGTCTAACTGTCGGGTCAGAACGGTAAAATTCCGCATATCCACCACCATCACCGAGGTCAAGCGTCGTTCGTGTAACGCCGAGGTCAGGGTGTCCCGATCGAGATTCCGTCCGGCGGCCCGCGCTTGGGTCGGTAGGGGACGGTAGAATTCCACCGGGGTTTTCCCGAAGGTAATCCGGGTCTGATCGTGGATCGTCACGGGGATTCCCACCCGTCGGCCGTTGACGAAAGTTCCGTTCCGACTACCGAGATCGATCAGATAGAAATCTCCCGATTCCGTCGCCTGTAAGATCGCGTGATTTCGGGAAATACAGTGATCTTTGATCACGATATCGTTATCCTTACTCCGTCCGATCGTCCAATAGTTTCTACCCACGAGAGGAAAAAAACGCTGTCCCTTCTCGGTGTGCAGGAGTAAGTAGGGATTGTGTCCTAGTTTATCCACGATTCATGAGCGGCATTAGATAATCCGGGCTACCTAGGAGTTGATTCCCTTGATTGGTCGGGGAGCAAACTAGGAGAGGAGTCGCTTAGGCCAGCGAGGCGGCAATCCAAAATAATCCATCCACTAAAATTGTGCTTAATACGGCTCCACTAAATGCCCAACCATAGGATACCCGTTTTCCCAAAGGATATATCCCTACCGCCAATAATATATTGACCAAAACGATCGCCCAACAGATGCCCCAGGGGGTTTGAATTCGGGCCAGGGCCGACTGAAAGATCGGCGTGACCAGGGCCGGATCGAGTTCGACCGCCATTAACTGCCGCCAGTAGGGAATCACGCCCGTTACGTAAAAATACAGATCGGTGATCGCGGTTCCCAGTAATGACCCCAGGTAAAACAGATTCCCTACCTTCGCGATTCCCCGTCGTAATCCCCACAGGGCGAAGGGAAGTCCGATCGCTTCCACCGGGATATGGATCGACGGTTCCCACCGTAACCAGCCCCAGTAAATCCCCCCCGCCAACCAACTCCAACTAAATCCCAGCAGTAAATCCCCCCACACCCGCGTTCTCGGCCTCCGCCAGAGAATGAGCCCGATTCCCACCCAAAAAGCGGTTAATACCAAGCTAACCCAAGGATAGTAGCGCACTAGGGGAGCTTGGAGAAAAACGGGGACGGAAACGAGAAATCCCGCCGCTAGAAACACGGATTTGTGTTCCTCTCGCGGGGCGGCCGCGGTGGTCCGTTCGGGGGTTACGGGGGGGATCAGGGTCGGGTTTAGCAAAGGATTTCAGAATCGTTACAAAACTTTACTTATCCTACCATACAGGATTCTTTATCTACTTTATCCCCTCCGGGGGGATATAGGCAAGTCAAAGCACCCTAGACATCTGCCCGAAATCGAAAAATTGTCGTGTGGTCGGGGAGACAGGAGTCAGGAGTCAGGAGATAGGAGTCAGGAAGAAGAATCAAGAATCTTATCGATAAGAATTGCAATAAACACCTATTTATCTTGTAAAAATCTAGTTTTTGAAGTTTATAGACCTCCGAAAACGAATCGCGCTTCGAGGTCTCTTACCCCTGTAAATTCCGGCGACTCTGTTCTTTGAGTTGTTGGCTCCAGGCGCGGAACCGGCGAGTACCGAACGCGGCCGCCGCTATCGTGCCGAGGAAAATCGCCACGCGTTCGGGAACCGACAGGGTGCGATAGAGAAAATTCGGCAGTCGGAACTCGTGGGGTTCGGAGACGAGAGAGGAGATCCCCCGATCGGGCGCGTTAACGATAACTTTAGCCCGGTGGAGGGTCGCCCGATCGGCGGTAGGCTGTCGGTAGGTGATCTCGTATTCCCGTAGCGCGGTCAGGAACTCTACCAAGTCCCGGCTCACCTCCGCGGCCGAGCGCGGGAATCGATCGATCCCTTCTTTCGTTCCCCTAGCGATCGCCGTCAATCGGTCTCGATCGACGATAAACTCGCGGATATCTTCTCCGGATGGGAGTTTGCAGTATTTTAGTAGGTTATTCACCGTCAGGGGTTGGCGATCGATGTCGGGACGGCAGTGGGCGCGGGCGCGGAGTCGATCGAGGGGTTCGCCGTATCCCATCGTGTGAACGGTGATCCGCGGGAAACGGGCGAGAAGATCGAGGGTATCTTGAAAGCGCCGCGCTTCACTGTCTCGATCGGGATCGGCATCGAACCCGTCGGTGAATAAAATCACGCTCAGACGCGGGGGAGTTCCCGAGGATTCCGTCTGAAAGCGTTCGGAAGTGGCCAGAAAATCGATCGCTTCGTCGAGGGGCTGATAGAGATTCGTGGACGCGCAGACTTCGGTTTTCGCGAGTTCATCGAGCCGATCTTTCGTTCCAGTGTAGGGGGCGGGTTCTAGGCTCTTTTGAAGGGTTTCCCGATCGACCCGATAGGCATTCGCGCAACCTTCTCCAAAGGGAACGAGGGCGATTTCCGCGGGAAGTTTTTGGGTTTCGATCGTTTCGAGAAACTTTTGGATGCCCTCGATCGCTCCTTGGAGTTTCACCCGTCCGGAACGATCCCGATTTTTCATACTGCCGCTCATATCGAGCAGGATAATCAGGTAAGCGGGATCGGGTCGAACTCGATCGGGGGGGGCGATCTCCATTTCCGGGGAGGTCAGACTATATTGAAATTCCTTTCGATCGGCCGCCGTGGTTTTTACTTCAAAGTTTTCGGCTTTTAAACCGCTAATGAGAGCGCGTCGATCGTCGCGAACCCGAACTTTCAGGGTCACTCGATCGTTATCGGGAATCGCGCGTAGAATCTCGACGGAATTCGCCAGGGCGGGAAACGGGGCGAGGGATATGGAGACAAGGAGAGAGAGGCGGAGAAGCGGCGGTATCCTTTTGTTTTTTTCACGTTTCCGGATCGAGGAATCGATCATAAAAAACAAATCGGTAATATCGATTTTTATCTTTTTCATGATAAAATGTCAAAATTTGATTGTGATATAAAACTTGCGAACTATCCTCGGATAAAAGTTTTCTTTGAACTTGAATTTTTCCGTCAAAAAGACATTTTAACTTCCACTGTTTTCCCTCTAGAGTGAGCGTGGCGGCTCTCGCGGGAATCTCCGGCAGGAAGATATCCGCCGACTCGTCCGAACCGACGATCAAGGATTCGGAAGACGAGCGGGGGAGTTGGATCGACAATCCCTCTTCAATTCTTTTTTCATCGGGAAAATAGACGATATTTAAAGACCGGTTGCGGATTTCGGGGAGAGATTTTTTCTCTTCGTTGGATGGTTGGCCGGGCTGACGATAACCGAATCCCCGGCCGGCTCTCAGGGCTACTTGATAGGTGGGAGTCGTGGACAGTGCCAGCGCGATGCCCAAAGCGGCACCGAAGAGGGTAAATCCGAGCGCGTCCTCGTATCCCCCGAGGGAAATCGTTTTTCGGAGGAATTCGATCGAGATCGCGGCGAACAAACCGGCTAAAAATCCGAAAAGAGCGGAGGCGATCGGTCTCTCGATCGTGGTACTTTTCCGGCCTTCCGTACTCAGCGATCGCCAACAGAGTCCCTCGGCTAATCCGGTTCCTAAACCGATCGCGCTCCATCCCACGATCCGAATACTTTCGGGGGGAAATTTTCCCTGGTAGATCACCACGCTAAAGAGGGCGGCGATCGCTCCAGCAATCAGGCCGGTTTGCAGGGACAATTTGAGATACTTTCCCCGTTTTCTCCGATTGGCTTTATCGTGAGTCGGATTACTGAGGTAAATGGTGGTTAAGACGAGGGTGAGACTTAAACAGGTAGCGACGATCGGGAAGAGAATCCATTCCGAGGGAAAGGGGATCTCGCTTCCGGCGATCGCTTTCAAAGTAAATTTGAAGAAGTCTAAAATCAGTAAACTAAGGTTCCAGCCGATCAGCGCGGAAATGATCCCTCCTAAAATGTAAAAGACAAGTCTCACGATGTTCCGCGCTCCCTTAGCTTACAGGATGTCGAGCTTTGTCGTTTATTTTAGCACGATTATCCCGGAAAACCTCAGATAGTTCGACTTTTTTAAAATCTCAAGTTCTCGTTAACTTATCCAATAAAAGGGAAATATCGTGTTTCAATCCATCTAGAGCGAGAGCGATCGAACTGAAGAAACGGGAGCTTTTTTTTAGCTCGATGAATGGGAATTTCACTCGGCGGTAAATATACGCGGGGACTTCTCCCCGACTGAATTGATAAAATAGGGCGGCTAGATCATAAGATTTAATCCGGGCGAACAGACGGGCTAGGGATTCATAGCGCGCTCTCTCTCGCTTCGATAAGGGCTGTTCCGTACTAGAGTCGAGAATTTTTTTTCGCAATCGATCGAGCGGGTAGTTTTCGCTAGATTTGCCGTCATCTAATCGCGCTAATAGTTCGCTCAAATAGTAGTCGGCGGAATCATAAAAGCAATCTACCCAAAAGCTCTTCGATCGAGTTAGTAACCACTGCTTTTCTTGAAAAAATATAGGTATATTTTTGTATTTTTCTGAAATTAAAAGCGCATCAATTATATCATCAAATCGATTGTCTATAAAATTTATTTCTGTTGAACTTGAAGATTTACAAGCCTCGATTAATTGATTTTGTAGAGAAATTCCCGCTCGCCATAACCGTTTATTCCCTCGTTTCCTTCGGAGCCAATCCAGCCAGGTAAAGATTTCGGGAACGGGTTTTAAGATCGCGAGTAAAGCGCGATATCTTGCCGAGGTTAGATTGTACCCTTTGAGCGCGGTCTTGTCGATGATGCTTTGCCAATCCCAATGATAACTATCGCTCGCGGATAAATAAGTCACCAATTTTTGCAAGTTACGATCGACATCTTTATTTCTCGCTAATTCTAGTAAGCACCGTTTTATCTGGCTAGGGTTGGAGAGGGATTCGGAGACATTCGAGAAGGAGCGGGAAAAGCGATCGAGTTTCACGGTCAATCGCTCTCGCCCGTTAACTTTCGAGTGAATCAGCGAGAATTGTTCGGGGCATTCTAGTTGAGAGACTTGAAAAGCCCAGTGAAGCGGGAGCGAGTATTTCTGCCGTAACAGTAGGGCTAAAGTGTGAAATTCCCGACAATCTGGAAAATTTACATTTTCGAGATTTTGCTGAATGGAAATTTCCTGTAAATAATTATCGACCGAATCTGTACAATATTCTTGAATATAATTATTACGATCTAAGCTGACAAAAGAATCATTTTTAAAAGCATTTTTATAGTACGATGAAGGTTGTAATTGAAAACAGGGAGACTTTCGATCGAGCCACCACGCGAGTAGGGTTCCGATCCCGTCTACACCCTCATCGTCCGCGGGTTTTTCTAGCCAGAAATAGCGGTAGCCGATCAGGGGTCGATCGCTATCGTCTATTAAACCGGTCGCGACGGCTAAAACCGCGTATTTTCCCATCTCTCTAGCCATCAGGGCGATTTCTCCCGCGGGGGGAGGATAACTATCATTAATCCGAAAAGCGTTATTGTACACGGCATTAACGATCTCGTGGGGAACCTCGCGGTTTTCGTGACCGATCTCTCGATCGAATCCCGTGCTAACATAGCGATCGTGTCGTCGAGACCATCGGGGTTCTAGTAGTTTTCGCGAGAATTCATAAATCTCGCATTGTGTTCGTGTTTTCATCGATCGATTTCTATTATTTGAATATTTTTGCTAGGCAGTCAGAGTAAGTTTGAGAGTTAGGGATTTTACACTGTTTAAGTTTGTCGAAACGGGTTTTGAATTGTGAATAATTTTCGCTTTCTTGCAAAATTTTCTGAACGTTTTTTGCCACTTCGGAAATTTGCCGAGCCTGTATCATTCTAGCAAGCTCTGGCCAGGTATCGTTTCCTAAGTTTCCTCCCACGGATTCTATCCCGTATTTTTTTTGAAATTCCTGAATCGCTGTCGAGGTCGATTGATCCCAAACGGGGGTGATGTCACCGGTATACAATCCTAGGGATTTTAAAAAGCTTTTCGCGAGGGCGATCTCCGGACTTTTCAGGGGGGGATCTGCCGTTACCTCGTTCGCGGGATAGGTTCGATCGAGTTGAGGTTTTACCGGGGGAGTCAGTTGTTGGAGGAAATTGTATAAAGAGGATTTCACGATCTGATCTCTTTGCTTAATGTCCGCGATCTGTTTCTGGAAATTCGCTAAATTTTGAATATTCTTAGCTTGTAGATCTTTCCTTCGATCGCCCGATTCTAAAAGATTCAAATATAGAGATAATTCTCGAACGGGATCGGGGGGAATAATTTCAGATTGATTCTCAGAAAGGGGGGAATAGAGAACTCGATCGATCGGTCGTAACCAAGCTTCTAATACCATACCTAGCGCGGTAGCCCCGATTCCGAATACTATACCCGCGGTTACTAGATTCGGGATAACGACAGGTTTATGTGGTTGACCGGCTTCGGGAGGATTAACCTGTTTTTCGAGCGGGATAATTTCGGGTAAATTGGTGCAGTTTTTCCAGACAGTTTCGGGAACTTTTCCCGTACCGAGTTGGTAGAAAAACGCCGCGATAGGATAGGCTTTATTTTTTTCCAGAATCCGCGCGATCCGATCGTAGGAATCTAAACTATCCGGGGGAGGATTTGTTTTTTCTTTCCGATGCTTTAAATCGTCCAGAACCTTTTCGATAAATTCGTCACTTTCTTGAGAACTTAAGGGTTCTTGGTTCAGGTAGGCTTTATTCAATTTCTTGAAAAGCTCGTTCGCGTAGGTTTCTAGAGACTCTTTCCAGATATCTGAATAGTCCAGCAGTAGCCAAGTGATAATTTCTGAGTCTTCGCTAGAATTTCTCGATCGCAGTAGGAGGAATAAACTCGCGATAATTTTCTGGAGTCTATTCTTAATTTGAGCGTAAGCTAATTGATTTTCACGGCAGGCTTGGATTAGCTCGTGTTGTCGATCGAGAGCGACTTTCCCTTCTCGATTAATCGGCAATACCGGTTGACTCGATCGGCGAAATCTCGAAAGATAGGAAAAAAGACTTTTCTCGTTTCGCGATACGGTTTCTCCTGAAAATTTTAAGCCGTCAATCCAATCCGAGATAGTCAGCTTTAAATCGGTATGCTGTAGTTGGGGATGTAACAATAAAATTAAGGATTTATATTTAGACTCGATACTTTTGGACTCGATCGGTGAGTGTGAATCGGGTAAACCGCTTAACCAAGTGGCATCAATGAGCGTATACCAATCCCATCGAGTGCTGTCCGTGAGTTGGAGTTCTTGAACTAAAGTAGAGAAGTTTTCTGGAATATTCTTATCTTCTGATACTTCTTTGAACGCTTTTTTTAAGGCTTGTATCGATTTTACCTGAACGGGGGAATTATCCGAAAAATCTCGCAAGATACTCGTAGTAACTAAACCAGATTTAATTTTATTAGCGTCTAAGTTTTTCTGACAGTATTCTTCATTGGCACAGGCGATGAGCGTGAATCGATCGGGATTTTCTAAAACGGTAGCGTTCCACGCCCAGGCGATCGGTCGAGCGTGTTTTTGGTTTAAATACCAAGAAAAAAAATGTAAGTGCCAATGAGTAAAAATATTTTTTCCGTAAAAAATATAAGGTGTATTTTGTATACTTGAGGCAAGGTTTTCAAATTGTAAATTTCTCTGAAGATCATAGGAGGCGTAGATCTTGGTAGAATAAAAATCTTGTTGATAATGTTGTCTTTGAATACTCTCGATCTCTTGGAAAGATTTTAGCCCGAAGCGGGGGCGATCGTTTCTTGTCCACCAGATTAATAGAGTTCCTACCGCGTCAATTTCACCATCCGCGGGTTTTTCCAGCCAAAAATAACGATAGCCCACGAGAGGACGTTCGCTATCATCTATCAAAGGAGAAGCCACGGCTAAAACGGCATACTGTTCTATTTCCCTAGCGATTAACGCGATTTCTCCTTCCGCCGGGGGATAACTATCATTAATCCGAAACCAGTGGTTATTAACCGCGTTTTCAATGCAGGAAGGAACTTGGGCGGTTCTCAATCCGATTTCTTTATCAAAACCGGTAGATACCCATTGTTCTCCGTCTTGTTTCGGTTCGAGTAACTTTCGAGAAAACTCTTTGACCGTTAAATGTTCGCTCATTAATTTTTTACTCCTCCACGTCTCTTAGTTTAGGATGATCGATGCCCGTGTGCAACCAATAAATCGGGGCGACTAAACCCAAGGGTCTCCATACTCTAGCTTCCTCGATCACTCCAGAAGTAACCCCATTTTCGCGGCTGATTACTTGAACGTTCGCTTTCGGGGGAGTATCGGGGGTTATCCCCGGTTTCATTCCGAAAGCCGAGCAGAAAAAATAGTTGACGGGGCAAGGCCATTCTTTTCCCCAACCTTCTATCAATTGATAGGTTTTCTTGAATTTAAGCTTCATAAATTTATGAATATTGTGACGATGAATCCAAATTTGAGATTGTTCGGCTTTGTTAAAAACGACCGCGACCCGGTAGTCAGATAAAGATTTTTTTTTGTTTTTTAAACGCCATTTTAATTGATTTTTTAGAGTTTCTAGTCCTCGGGCGTATTGATCATCTTCCGTGAAAAAAGTGCCATCCAGCAAAATTAATAACCCGAGAGCATCCGCGCATTCTTCTAGATAAAGTTCTGTCTCGGCTGTTTTCCCCTTCCGAAGTTTGTCAAATAATTCTCCAGCAAAATCTTTACAAGTGACGTGAATCCATTGCCCTCCTCCCCCGAAAGTAGGTTTCATCTTAATCGAGATGTTGTAAGAGGGAAGATTGTCCGGATCGTCATCTAGATAGGTCGCTCTAAGCATGGCGTTACTTTCTAAAATATCTTTCGCCATCCCGACAAGTTTAGCCGTATCATCGTCTAAATGAATGACCTTTTCGATCGGACTATCGGACTTCGCGTTCGGCCAATAGGCTAACGCGGATAGATAGGTGGTTTTGCCCGATCGCCTCGGCCCGATAATCCGGAATTCGGTAGGATTCGCGTCGGAAGGGTTTTCTTTTTGCCAGAAATTCCACATGATCACTCTTCGAGTCGAATGCCGGTCGCTAACCAGTATAGCGGAGGAATCAATCCGTAGGGATACCATCGATCGGAATCTCGTAAATAGGCATTCCGATCTTCCGGGGAACCGTCGTCGGGTAGGTAACAGTTGGGACGGGGATCGAACTCTCGATCCCGACGATCTCCCAAAACCCCGAACGCGGAACAGGCAAAGAATTGTAATCGGGAGGGAGAAAAGGTTTTCGTGAGTAATTTATAGGTTTCGGGCAATCGCACTTCAAATAGGTCTTCGTCGGGATCGAGACGACAGGGCCAGAGTTCCCCGCGCTCGCATTTAGCCATAACGACCGCGATCCGCAGGTTTTTTAACTCCGTCTCCCGGAATTCTCGCTCGCGAATTTCTTGACAAAGCTTGGTAAACGCGGGTTGATATAGAGAGGTATCGCGTTCGGGTTCCCAATCGGTCATCATCACCATCCAGCTCGTGGTCGTAAATAGATCATCGATCCAAGGTTGGATTTTTTTCCACTTGTGGGAGATCGGAATATCTTCAAAAAATTCTCCTGGAAAGTCCCTAGCCGTTACCTCTAGGTTGAGGCTCGATCGATGTTTATTTTCCGGTATTTTTAGCAAAAAATCATAATAGCGTAAGTTGTGTAATTGTTCGGAATTGAAAAGGTCTCCCGCTAATTTTTTTTGATTACAGAGGATATTTAAGGCTAGTTCTCGCAATTTTTCGGCTTCATCGTTGCGGGCGATCACCTCTAAACCGGGATATTTGCGGTTCAATCCTTGGGGACAAGCGGCTAGGGTGGCGAGATAGGTGGTTTTCCCGGAACTTCTCGCCCCGATCACGCGAATTTCGGTAGACGCTTTAGGCATTGGCTAAATAGGCTCCTAAATAGATCCAAGGTAATTCTAGTAGAGTGGGACGGTGAATGGTAGTGACAAAAAATTTCGGGCTGAGATAGGGGGGATGAGAGTTGTGGTCTCGGATAATGTCTTCGGCTAGGAAAAAGTAGGTCTCTCGGATATGTCGATCGTGTTCGGCCCAACGGAAGGAGCGATCGGGATCGTATTGCCATCTATTCTCTTCGTCGTCTAGATTATAAAATAGATCGGCTTTATGAATCGAGATCAAAATGTGTTGTACTCGGGGACAATGCTCGCGTAGTAAGGCTAATCGTTCGCTGATTTCCGCTTTCCAAGTATCGGGATCGAGAAATTCAGCGGTATCATCCTGGTTATCTAAATCTTGAGAGCGAGTTTGATAACGATAGGGAGGTAATAACAACAAAACCGCTTGACTTTGACCGAGAGATCGAAGTAAATCTTTATAGACATCCGGCTGACTCTCGCGCCATTCGGTCTTAGACCAAGCTTCACCTGGAGTATCGATCCAGCGAACTTTAACCTCGCGTTCCCGACCGGAAGGAAGGTTAATTCTCAGCAGGAGAGATTCTTCTTCTTTGCGATCGGTTCCCGCGGGTTTCTCGATCTTCAGCAATTGGGCAATTTTACTTTCCGGGTTAGAAGGAATGACCTTAACATTATTCGTCCCTTTCGCTAGGGTGACAACCATACTGGTTTTTCCAACACTTCGATTCCCAATAATAATTACACTCATACGTGAATGATTAGCTAAACGTTTCGAGATTTTGGAAGATAGAAACTTGAAAAGGATTAGAGATCAGCGGAAAGAGACCTTTCGATCGAGAGCGATCATGAACCGATATCATCAATATACACGTTGAATTAAAACTGCAAAATACCGGGTTCGTATAACTGCCAACTTTTTCCACCCGTTATCGGATAAACAATCGCAGGTTTTAGAAGCTTAAAATTTCCAGAGGAGTGGGTTCCAGAGGGGTCAGGAGTATAGTTCCGACATTCAAATAACACTTCAACCGTTTTATAGTTGTTTTGAGTGATTCTAAAATGTTGGCTAGGTACGAGATAATTTTCGTTCCCATCGATATAAATCCCGTAGTGACCTCGACGGCTAGTTTCCAGAATAATCGGTTGTCTACTTCCCAATCGGCGATTATTAAGACTCTCTTCAGTGGGAGAGACTTCGGTAAGAGATAAAGAAGTAGACTGACGATTATAAGTATCGACCCATTGAGAATTGGAAAAAGTCGAAACCGATCGCGCGGGGCGGGGGCTTACTGGCTCTGAATAATATGACCGAGGAGCTATTCTAGGTTGTTCCCTTTCTTCTTTTCTCTGAGGGGGGGAATACTTCTTAGATTTTGAATCGATCGGTTTCTCGCGTAAACTTTCATCTTTCATCGATTTTTCTAATTGAGAAACTCGTTGGATAGTAGTTTTGAGAGTTTCTTCCAAACTATCTAGCTGTTGACTTTGGGCGGTAAACTCGTCCCGCGTGACTAAATCAGCGGGGATATTCTGCAACTTATCGTAAGCTAATTCCGCGACCCGCGCGTTGAGTTGTTCGTTTTGTTTTTTCGTCTCGGCTAACTCGGATTGAAGGCGATCGATTTCTTGTCGGGCTTGCTGAATTCGCGCTCGCGATTCGGCCGCGGGATAACTCGGATCGAAATTGAGAATCCCTTTCGTGTCTAATCTCCACTCTTTCCCGTCGGGCATTATCGTTACCTCGGCGGGCTGGAGTAAAATAAAATCCCCGTGTTCCGAAAGTTGGTATTCCTGACAGTCGAAGAGAGATCTCACGGTTTCTAGATTAAATTGATTGATCCGTATCCCGTGTTTGGGTAACAACCAGTAAGTATCGTCCTCTACTAGCACTATCCAATAGTTCCCATTTTTCTGTTCGGTCAGCATCGGGATCTTACTATCGCTACTCAGCCGAGAAGGATCGACCGCGACCTTGACCACTTTATTCGTCAAAATCTTGGGAACAGAATTATAAATTTCGATAATTTCCGCTACGGCAAAATCGAGTTTAATCATCGGTTTGATTTCTTTATTCACTCCTGTCGATCGAGTTTACTCGCTAAAACTGTAAAATGCCCGGTTCGTATAACTGCCAACTTTTCCCACCCGTTATCGGATAAGCGACCGCGGGTTTGAGAAGCCGAAAATTTCCAGGGGAGTCGGGAGTATAGTTCCGACATTCAAATAACGCTTCAACCGTTTTATAGTTGTGTTGATTGATTCTAAAATGTTGGCTAGGTACGAGATAATGTTCGTTCCCATCGATATAAATCCCGTAGTGACCTCGACGGCTAGTTTCCAGAATAATCGGTTGGCTACTTCCCAACCGACGATTATTTAGACTCTCTTCAGTGGGAGAGACTTCGGTAAGAGATAAAGAAGGAGACTGACGATTATAAGTATCGACCCATTGAGGATTGGAAAAAGTAGGGACCGATCGCGCGGGCGGGGTACTTACTGGCTCTGGATAAGATGACCAAGGTGATATTCTAGCTTGTTCTTTTTCTTCTTCTATCTGAGGGGGTTGGTAATTCCTCGATTGGGATTTCGTCGTTTTTTGAGTCCGATTTTCTAAGTCCGTAACTTTTGACTCGATCGACTCGATCGATCGCTTTATTTTTTGAAGTTTTTGAGAAAATTCTTGATCAAGCTCATTATAAATTTCATTATAAAGGTGATTATAGCTTTGAATATCGAGCCGAATATCCTTCGGTACATCCGCTTGAATTTCTGTATTTTCTACTCCCGGAGTTTCAGATTGTTGGTTTTGATTTTTCCCAAAAAGCGGTATATTTAGTTGGGGAAAAATTGTTTTTATATCGGGTTTATTCCTGATATTTTTCGATCTGGAAGCTTTCGGAGAGCGACGATCGATCCCTTTGAGGCTTCTCAAAAAAGAGATACCGCTCACCAAGAAAGCTAATACGGCAATTCCAACAGCGATCGTTTTTTCTTTTTCTAATTGTGCCACTCGATTGGCAATTCCGATCGCCTTCGCTTTTTCTGTTTCTAATTCCAGTTCTAATTGTGTCGCTCGATCGGATAGTTCTTGTAAGTTTGGAGCGGAGGCGTTCGGGTTAACATTTGATTTAATAATTTGAAGTTTTTCTTCTAAATTCTTTTGCTTGGCTTGAAAAAAATCATCGATCGCTTTGTAGGTTTTTGGGCCATACGTGCCATATTCTTGTTGCGATGGAAAAAAGCCTAACTGCTCTAATTTTTTTTGAAGGTTTTCGATCGAGGTTTCCGTAAAATCATTTTTTAAAGGATCGATGACTTTTTGCGAGATTTCCGTTAAGGTTGTTTCGATCTCGTTCAATGCCTCTTCAACGGTTTCTTTCTGGTTTCCCCTCGATAATTGTTGTTCCCGAAAGTTTTTAACTTCCGTCTTAAAAGCTTCTAGTGTTTTATCCAGATTAGCACTGGTGAGCGTTTCTCGACTGTTTTTATTACCAATCGCATTTTTCAACTGCCCTAAAAACTTGTTCTGTTCGGAGATAAAGTCGTTAAGAGCTTTATCGATTTTCGAGTTATCTTGAGAGGAACGATCGATTTTCGCCGTGGAACTATCGGGATTAGATTTACCGCTTGAAAAAAGCCCCGGTTTGCATCCCGTTAACGCGGTAGAAACTAGGAGTAAAGATAGGGACAATTTAATATAGCTGATTTTTTTCATAGGGAGTCACCGATTCCGATACACTAAAATTGCAGGATGCCGCGTTCCTCTAACTGCCAGGTTTCCCCTCCGGGCAAAGGGGAGACTCTAGCCGGTTTTACGAGTTGAAAATTGCTATCTAGCTTGAAATTAATACACTCGAATAGATCTTCAACCGTTTTGTAGTTATGCTGGTTCAGTCTTAGATTGTTACTCGGTACTAAATATTCATAGCCATTTTCCTTGACAATCCAATAATTTCCTCTCCGTTTTCTTTCAAAAATCACGCTTGAGTTACTCCCGATTCTTAGGTTGTTAAGGCTTTCTTCGGTTGCGTTGACTTCTTCTACATATTGTTGTGAAAATGAGCTTAGATCTCGATTATATCTTTTGACCAAGCGAGATTCTTCTAAACCAATATAGCCACGGTTTTCCATCGATGAAAAGTTCTCGATCTCGATCGTGGAACCAACACTTTGATAAGTATCGGTGGAGCCTTGAGAGAGATCTCTGGCACTTTTTGAGTTATTAATACTATTGTTGAGTTCTATATTGTATTTTAGTTCTTCTAGTCGATCTTGCATTTCATTCAATTGATTTTGAGTAATAGAAAGATTGTCGGTAAGTTTTTTCCATTGATTTTCTATCTGAGATTGCTCGTGATGGATCTGGGCAACTTGTCTCTGAATATTGATCAAGCCATTTTCTCGCTCTGAAATAAAACAATTCACCTGTTCTTGGAGCGAATCTAGGCGAAAAGAGAGCGATTGATCTGTTGGTTCAGATTTTTCTAATCTATCTAGTCTTTCGTTATAAACCTGTAATCGATCCTGTAAGGGAGTGAACAGTTCAATCTTTATTTTTTCTAAAAATTCATTACTTGTATCTTGAGTGATAGTGCTATCGTATTTTTCTTGTTTTTTCTTGAGAAAATTATTTTCTTGCCATAGCTTTCTCGCCCAAGTAACTAATTCTGAATTTATGAATTGCGAATCGCCGTTTACATTCAGGGGATAGCTACAGGTAAAACAAGTTTCTTGTCCCTCGTTAGATTCAGAATCACAAATTGGACAATTAAACATAATCGTTACCCTCTTCGGTTTCCATAGGGGGAGTAGGAAATAGTCCTATCTCCCCGAGCTTCTCGTTTTTATTTGCCGGCCCACTCCTTCCCTAAGACTCGCAGAAGAGCTTTTAATCCCAAGATAAAGGGCGGCTCGATGCGGATGTTTTCGGAATCCCCCCGGATCTGAATTAGATTGGTTCTCAGTTCTTTTTGAACCTCGCGCCACAAGCGATCTTTGTAGCTAGACTCTAGCTCGCCATTTTTGAAAGCGGGTAGGGGTTTCAATCCCTGAATGTCTAACTCCTTGACCGCGCTGTTAAACTCGTTCAGGAATTGAGGGATCTCGGTTAACCGAGGGATGTCGAAACCCTTGATATCGCCTTCCAATTCCAAATAGTCTTTCCACTCGATCGGTTGACCGTTAACCACGCAATCCTCCCCCGCGATAACCGGTTCGGGTTTCTTGCTGGTTAGCCCTCCCAGGGGAGTTCGGTCTAGTACCAGTCCACAGGCTACCTCATCTTTGGGACGTTCACTTATGTAGCTGATCTCGTTGGTGTCCGGGAAGCCGGAAGCTTCACTCATCATCCGACTGAATAACTCGTTAACCTCGGCGTGACGATCGAACCGCCCCCCGACCGCCAGCCAGTTCAACAACCGCGAACCGTTCCCACCGATGTAAACGGGGGTGATTTCGTTGCGGCTGTACTTCTCCCGAGCGTAGAGAACCTGTAACAGGATTCCCACGTAATAGTATAGTCCCGCCGTGCCGATCGCCATCAGTCGGAGTAGTCCCTGAAACTCCGGATCTTCTTCGAGAAAGTCTCTTTTCTTGAGCCAGTTCTCGCTTTCGAGACGGAGTAGGACATCGAGTTTGGCGTGGAAGTTACCCTCCTTTAACCCCTGCCATTCTTTGGCATCTATCTCGAACTTTTCGACTAAAAATCGGGGATTCAGTTCCAGGAATTGGGAAAAAAGATGTCTTCCCGCTAACTGTACGGAACATTGATGCACCAGTTGAAAGCGATCGTTTCCGTCTTCCCAGATCGAGATATCCGAGGTTCCTCCCCCCATATCGATACAGGTGGTATTAACGAGATTCAATCCCTCCCGATCCGCGAAATACTGGGCGGTAGCTAGACTTTCCGTGCGGAAATAATTTAAATTATCCTGTTCCGGGCTAATTTGAGTCACGCCGGTCTTCGTTTGTAACTCCGCGGTTAAATCTTTCCAGTTGCGCGCGTAGCGGGTTTTGTCCGCGCGCGAGAAAGCGGAAGGATAGGAGAGAGACCATTGAATTTGTTGGATACCGTTTTTCGCCGCCAGGGCCGTGATGTGAAGGGCTAAGTGTTTGAGGAAAAGCCGATTGAGCGTGATGTTCGTCCATTTGAGATCGGTCTCGATCCAGCCCTCTAGAGGGTTAAATCTCGCGCGATCCGGGATATAAATCCGACCGTCATAAATCGGACGTTCCTTCGTTACATTATTCGACTTACGGGTGGTCAGTACACTACTGAGCGGTAAGGGCTTTTCCGGGGGGATAAAGTTTTCCGGGACAAAATACTCGAACAGCGCGGGTAGTCGAGTGTCCGCCTGCACTTCCGTCACTTTCAGGTGAAGACTTTCCAAGGGGAGAGGTCCGATATCCCCCT
Source organism: Pannus brasiliensis CCIBt3594 (assembly GCF_036688125.1). NCBI lineage: Bacteria > Bacillati > Cyanobacteriota > Cyanophyceae > Chroococcales > Microcystaceae > Pannus > Pannus brasiliensis. Next base: position 58,730 of record NZ_JBAFSM010000006.1, read on the forward strand.
TGCGGTTGATATAAACATTGGTAAAGGAGGTTCCGAAATCTACCCCGACTTTCCACGAACTTTCCGGGAAGACGGTCGCGGGAGTTTTGAGCAGGATTAAACCGAGGGAATTTCTCGATCGATCCTGACAGGCGATGAACGGGGGAAAGTTTTCCAGCCGCGTGAGTTGATAGGAACCTTTGCCCTCTTGGAAAATATGCGGTTCTTTCGCTTCGGGTAGGCTGATCTGAAAGGTTTTATCCGCGGGATTCGCCGAAGCGAGAACATCGAGATCGTAGTAAAAAGCGTAATACTCTTTCCAGCTTTCCGTCCGGAAGTTCGGCCAGATCTCTAGCACGGGAACTTGGGTTAAAGCGTTTTCCTCTTTGATGGGATAGTCTTTAAAGATGCGGAAGTTCTCGGGATTTCTCTCGTCATTTTTTATGCCCGATAAAGGCAGGTCTAGGGAGACTCGCAGTACCGGCCCGTCTTTCCCGTTGAGGGGAGTGAACTGTAGCCGTCGCATTAAATCTTCCGGGGTAAAATAATCCAGCAGGATCGGATTGATGGGAAGTAGCGGCGTGAGTTCCTGTCCTTTAAAAATGAGCAGATGGGTGTTGTCGGGGAGAAAAGCCCCTGGAAGAGCATCGTCTTGATCGATAAAGTAGAATTCCGGGGTGAATAAATCCTCGGACTGAATCCATCGGATCTCTTTCCAGAGAATTTTTTTGTCCAGGAGATCCCGAATATCGAGAGAGGCGAGGGTTTGATCTTGATAGATCCAGATATCTTGGGGCGATCGATCCCACGAGCGGGCGATCTCGGGGTCGATGATCAGTAAGTCGGGAACCCGTCCTTTCTTGCTCTCGCTGGCGATCAGACGAACGGAGGACTCTTTCGGTTCGGCCTTAACGGGACGATTCAGGGCGTTTAAAACTCCCCGATTGAGCGGAACGCCGAAAAACTGGGGATTCGAGCTTAAACTCAGCGTTTGTCCGGGATAAGATCCCAAGCTATCGCGAAATTCCTGTAACAATCCCCGCATCCTATCTTGAGCGTTCTTTTGTCCCGAATAGCCATTCAATTCGTTATTGAGATTTTCCAGCCAACGCCAGAGGAGCGCTTTTTCACTGGCGTTGAGATAACTGTGCGGGGCCTCTAAACCGCGGGTCGTCCGATTCCACCACGGGAGGGTTTCCCACCATCCCTCCTCGGAAGGAACGACGATCGTGCTGGGAGAGGACATTCCCACCGGTTTCCCGTCCCATAAAAAGACGTAGATATCTTGCCAGGGATTCTTGCCTTCTAGAAAATAGAGGGCCTGACTCGGCGGGTTCGGTAAAAGTTCGTAGAGGGAACGGGCGAACGGATCTCGGTGGCGGAGTTCGCCGAGTTCTAGCAGTTGCGCCGCGAGCGGAAAGCGCCGGACTTCCGCCAGGGCGATCGCCGCTAACATTCCCTGCCACTGCTCGATCATCTGCCGGTGGATGGGATAGGCTTTGTTATGCAGGGCCATTTCCATCGAGAGAGGACGCGCCCAGATGGTCGGTACGGAACTGACGCTTTTTACCTGTCCGGGAGATTTGTAATCGAGGCTGGAAGCCACGTCGTCAAAGGTTTTAAACGCTTGGGCATCCCATTTGCCCGCTTTATCGGAGGGACGGACATCGCTATCGGATTTTAATTTGGGGAGTAATAAAAACATACGCTAACGACTATTGCTTGCAAAAGGTGTATAACGTTCTGGCCAATCCCGCGATTCCCGGTTCCGTAGATTTGTCGGGTTTGTAGTTTTGTAGATTTTGCTTGAGCGAGGCGATCGTGTCTCTCGCTTTGGTTCGACTATCGAGAGGATTATCCAGTACCAGTTCGGCTAACTGTTCCAGCCGCACTTTGTTTTCCGGATCGCCCATCGCCTGGGTGTTGAATAGCTGGATCTGTTCTCCCTCGATCTGGTGCAAACGATATAACCAAATCAGATAATCCTGACACCAAGCGCTAATACTCTTCAGCGCGTCCTGTTGTTCGGGCGCGCTCAACCGACTTACCCCGTCGCCCCGTCCCTCGGCGGGAAAGAAGGGTCGTAACCAGGGGGCGAGAACCAGTCGGGAATCTTTTCTTTTGAGAACATCATCGAGTTCCGGCGCGAACTCGGAAAGCCAACTATAGGCGAATCGCGTCCCGTTGGCGAGCGCGGGCTTGATTTCGTTGCGATCGGGTAGATCCGCCCAGGTCAGCCGACCGATCTGTTCGCGGCCGATCAGGACGACTTTTTCTTCTAACTCGGCACTATTGAGGAAAAAATGCCGGGCGGCTAGAGCGGCGTAGAGTTCGAGAAAATGGGGATCGTTGCGCTGGCTATTTTTGCCGATACTGAAGGGAACCTTGGAGAAGTTTTCGTTGCCGAGCAGGAAAACGGTGTCGAAGGTCTCCCGCGCCTGGGTCACGTAATAGCGCAAGGCCGCTTCGGTGTTCAGTAAAAATTGCTCGCTCCGGGCGAAAATCCCGTCTGGATCTTCCCCCGGCGGCGGCGTGAAGCCGAAGTAGGGCAGGAGGAACAGACAACCGACCCGGACGCGATCTTTGACCCCGATATTTTTGAGTTTATTGGCCAGGAGACGGGCGATCGTCGGTAGTCCCGACGCTCCGGTTCCCCCGAACATCGAGCCACAGAGAAACACTTTCGGGGCTTTTCCCCCGCCCACATCTCCCTGGATCTGTTTGATCAGTCCCCCCCAGGGTTCTCGGTCTAATTTTTCGAGATCGACCTGGCTCATCACCGCCGCGCCGATCGCCGGACGACCGCGAAATCCTACGTCCAGGGCGACTTTCTGTTCGTCCCCGGTATAGAGAACATCGAAAAGGTGTCCGAGTTCCGGTTGATTTTGCTTGATCGTGTTGTAGTTAAAAAAGGCTTGCAGTTCTTTACTGGAACTCACGCCGTCGAACGGCGACCAGAGATCGAAGGACTCGAGCTTGGTTTTCATCCAGGGACAGCCCTGGCTATCCGGAACGGCGATTAACTCGTGACATTCTTTGTAAGTATTCAGCCCGCTCCTCGATCGATCGAGATTCCCGTTCGTTTCATCCGCGTCGATAAACAACACTTTCAGGGGGTGATCGGGCAGTAATCCCACCGAGGCCAGTTTCGTCAAGGCCTCGATACATTTCGCCCCCGTTCCCCCGATACCGATCACGTACATGGACATAATTGATTACACTCCCGCTCTCTCTAAAAGAATCGATCGATCAGATCCCGCAGTGGATGGGCGAACGGCGGGGTATAGATCAATAACCCCGGCGTACTGCTGGCCGTTGGCAACCAAAATAGGATCAGGATATCCAGGACGAAAAATAAAGCCAGGGATAAACGTAGCCCCGCTATCGGGTTAAAAAAGCCGATGGCGGGCCCGATACTGAGAACGGGAAATAATCCCAGAATCCACCACGCCAAACTCCAACCTCTCAGTTCATCCGGTCGATGGGCTTTCGATTTCGCCGCCATCGCGCACCAGAAAATCGTGCAGATTACCGATACCCCGAAAACCACCCCCGCCGCCACCATATAACTGCCGTTCGCCCAACTCTCCAACGCCGCCAACGGGTCCGCGAGATCGGGATCTTTTCCCATCCAGCCCTGTTTATAGATGAAGGGTTGAACGAGAAACATCAGGAGCGCTCCCACTAGGCTGATTACGATAACGCGAATGATTTCACCTGTTTTCATATTTATCTGAATTTTCTCTCTTACGTTCTAGGATACCTAGAAATCTTCGATAGGGTTACTGGATTTTGCGGATAATGGGATAAGGTTAGGGGATCGATTACTAGAATGATAATACTGATAGCCGCTCGTGACCGCCAGATATTAATTTTTTTAAACTTTCACTTTTTCGCTTTTTCGCCCGCGCCTAGGGTATCGCTCGCGGTACGCGTCCTCTAACAACACCCCGAAACTAGAAACAGAAACTACCGGTTCACCGGGGTTTTTCCCGGTCGGTTTTACTCTCGTCACCACGATTATCGTCGTGATAGGATTTTGACCGACAGCCGTTGCCGTTGATAGACGCGGGTTCGAGAACGGGTCGAGCGATGGTTCGTCAATCCCTTCGATGGCAAGAGATAAACGGGGTGATCGCCCGCGGCTTTAATCTACTTGACAGGCCGAGAAATTTTCAATCCCTACTCCCGATTCGATATACCCGGCGCACCGCGAGTGATTGTTAAATGAAGCTTAAATCTTTCCTCTCACGCCAACTTCACCCGATACGCCCTAGTATAGAAGAAATCAGATCCGTAAGTCACGAGGAGATCGAATGGTTCGCGCCCGATCGCTAGTCCTAACAATTGTCATCTCTTTAGGAATTGTATCCTGTAATACCGTCCAGAAGGATTTTTCATGCCTACCCCCCTCTCCAGAGCGATCGGCAACTCCGTCAAATTCCCTCGCGGTCTCGATTCAAGTGGATGGGTCTAGTTCGATGCTGGGCTACGTGAGCGACGCGAATAGTCGCTACGTGCAAACCCTAAAACTTCTCGATGAAACCCTATCTTTAGCCGGGAAAACTCCCGTTCAATACTATCGCTCGGGTTCCCCGATCGCCCGTGGCGATTTTAGAAAAGCCCAACTCCCCGCATTTTATAACGGGACTAATTTTCCCGATGTATCGGTTCCCATTCAAAACTTAGTCAGCCCCCCGAGCGATCGAGATTCTTTGCTGGTGATCGTTACCGATCTCGATCAAGCCTCGGGAGATGTAACGCTTCTCACGAGAAAAATTAAAGAAACGTATTTAAATTCCCAAAATCCAGAATTCGCGATCGGTATTTTGGCGATCAAGAGTGAGTTCGCGGGAACCGTTTACGTGCAAGGACAACAAAACCTAAAAACTTTTCCGTTTCCTAATGAAGAATCGAACGAAGAGTTTCGCCCTTTTTACGTGATCTTTCTCGGTCGTCCTCAGGATATAATTACAACGATTCAAGATTTAAAGAAACGAGAAAAAGATTTATTTGAAAACAGTGAAATTGCCATATTTAGCCGAAATAATCTCGTTCAAAATACCGCCCTTTTAGATAGAGTTGTTAAAGAAGAGCCAGCGAAAGAAAAAGCGATCTCGGGAAAAATGTTTTTTTCTTTCAACGGTGCCGAAGTTCAAGCGAAAGATGAGAGGAGTCAATTCTGGAAAATTCCTTCTACGGAAAAAGTCACTATTCAAGATAGTGTTCCCGTAGAGATGTCAGAAAATACCGTGCCGATCGATGTGAATTCGATCGATCTCGTCAAAACCATCGAGGTTCCCAACAAATTCACCAAAACTTTTGAAGACTCGACAAAAGTTTATAAAGATGATTCCGCTCTGCGGCGGGCGATCGAGATCGCCGGATGGAATCTCGATACCGAGAGCCAAAACAACCCCCGCGAGTTAAATTTCGAGACCACGATCCGACCCGATAAATTTCCCGAACCGGGCATCTATCTCTTCTCGATCGATATCGTGGCCCGCGATCTACAGGAACAACCGTGGTGGCAAGAGTGGAACTGGAAAGTCGGCAGAGACCCGGAAAACGACGGCTCGAAAACGAATAATCTCCTCCCCTTTCTCCGGGGACTCAAAAAGATCACGACCGACCTCATGGCCGATAATCCCCCGAAAATCGGTCGTTTCTGTTACGCGATCGAGAAAAACTAGCGAGATTCCCCCGTCGATCGAACCGACGAGATCCCCCCACCCGCCGCGCCGAACGGGAAACGCCCGAAAATAGTGATAGATTGAATGGAAAATTATCGATTTCAATCTATCCAAGCGAATGAGCGAACGAATGAAAAAAAGCGCGCGCCTCGGGGGATTGGCGGTAGCGACGGGAATTCTCGCCCTTTCCCCGCTCGCGCTCGCCGCAACGGACACGGCAACAACGGACCCGATCGCCCGAATTAACTGGTTTCAAGCGATCGTTCTGGGACTCGTGCAGGGGGTGACGGAATTTCTGCCGATCAGTAGTACCGCCCACCTGAAAGCGGTTCCCGTCTTTCTCGGGTGGGGAGATCCCGGGGTCGCCTTTACCGCGGTGATCCAGTTGGGAAGTATCGCGGCCGTATTGTCCTATTTCTGGAAAGATCTTTATGAGATCGGCGCGGGAACGATCGAGGGCATCCGTACCTCCAACTATCGATCGCTCCCGTTCCGTTTAGGAGTGGGGATCATGCTCGGCACGCTCCCGATCGTCTTTTTCGGGTTGTTAATGAAAAAATTCATCCCCGATCTCGATAATTCCCCCCTCCGCAGTATGACAGCCATCGCCTGCGCCTCGATCGTCATGTCCCTACTTCTCGGCCTTTCCGAACGGATCGGGCTACATAAACGGAATTTCGAGACCCTAAAGCAAAAAGACGGGATTTTAATGGGATTAGCCCAATCTCTCGCCCTGATCCCCGGCGTATCCCGATCGGGTTCCACCCTGACCGCGGGGTTATTCATGGGCTTGGAACGGGAGACCGCGGCGCGATTTTCCTTCCTTTTGGGCATTCCCGCGATCACCCTCGCCGGATTGGTGGAGTTAAAGGGCGTTCTCGACCAGATTCAGGGTAACGCGCTCATCCCTCTAGCGATCGGCGTGATTTCCTCCGCGGTCTTTTCCTATCTCTCGATCGCCTGGCTTCTCGATTACCTGAAAAAACAAAGCACCTGGGTTTTCGTCTGGTATCGTCTCCTCTTCGGTATCGCCATTCTCATCGGTGTGGCGATGGGTCGCTTCTCGTGAAAAAAATAGTTGCTATTTATCTAAAGTTAGGGTTATACTAGATAAAGCGACGCGGGATAGAGCAGTCTGGTAGCTCGTCGGGCTCATAACCCGAAGGTCAGTGGTTCAAATCCGCTTCCCGCCATTGAAGGACACGATACTCGATCGTGTCCTTTGTTTTTTTAAGCGAAAGGATCGATTTCCCCGATCGAGTCGATTCCCTCGATCGAGTTCCCGGCTCGCGGTAGAATCCCGATCGATTTCCCGTAGGGGCAGTTCGTCTCGCAATCGCCACGGTGGGGGAAAGGAATCCCCTTTTCATAATCGTCTAACCACCGATCGAGATCGTCCAGTAACCGGGTTAAGTCCTGTCGGGTTCGTTCGTGAAGTTCTCGACTATAGGCAAACGTGAGGCTTTCCGGTTCGCGGGGGAGTCGCACGAACCAATAGGTCATCGAGAGGCGATCGGGGGAATAGGAAGAGGTTTCCGCGAGGACGTAGAGATAGAGACGGGTTTGCCAATTTCTCGCCAGCTTATCGGGTTTTTCCGGTTTTAAATAGGTTTTCCAGTCGAAGATCGTCGCCCGATCGCTCTCGAAACGGAGCAGATCGTAGATTACCGTCAGTAAATAATTTCCCACCGATAGCGTCCGGCAATGTTCCGCGGATCGATCGATCTCCCCCCGTCCGTGTAAAATCTCCGGGGCCGCTTCTAATAGCGCGTTCAGCGAGTGCTGTAGTTGCGGATCTTCCCGTAATAACCCGTCGATGGGTAATCCCAGTTCGCGCTGTTGCAGGAGTCGGTGAAATTGACTCCCCCACTCCTGTTTTTCCCAGTTTTCCAGATCGGGAGGGGTGGCGAGTCGATCGAGGTAAATCCGTTGAAAACGCGGGGGACAGGTTTCTAATAAGTTTAAATGTCCCTGGGAGAGACGGACGAGGGTTGTCTTATTCATTTCCCCGATCATGGTTTATTTCCCCGCTCGTAGTAAACCGAAGCGAATCAATCCCGATTCGTAGCCTTTTCGCATCAATCCGAGAGATAACGCCGATTCGATCGTACTCCACCCGCTCCGTAACAAGCCGGCGATCGCCCTTCCATCGAACGCGGACTCGATCACCACGTCCCAGAAAGGCGCGACCGACAGCGACCAATCATCGGATTGTAAATCCTTAAAGCCGATCTCGCGAGCGATCGACTCGTATTCGGGCAGGGAAATCACGTAAGGTAAACAATAGACCCGATAGATCTCGTTTAATAGCTGTATCTCCCGTTCCGTTAACGCGCCCGCGAGAGAGGTCGTGGGACGGTGGCACCAAGTCGCCATCAAAAACGTTCCCCCCGGTTTCAACACCCGATAACACTCCCGCAAAAATTTCACTTTATCCGGCATATGTTCGCCACTTTCCAGCGACCAAACCAGATCGAAAGTATTGTCGGAAAAGGGGGTTTCTAGGGCGTTGGCGACTTGAAAGGTAACTTTTTCTTCTACATGAAACTCGCGCGCCCTTTCCGTCGCTCTAGCGGCTTGAACCGGAGAAAGGGTGATCCCGGTGGCGTTGGCGTGGAATTTTTCGGCGAGATAGAGGGTGCTTCCCCCGATACCACAACCGACATCGAGGAGAGCGCTAACGGTTTCCACTTTGCCCCAGCGTAATAATTCCTCGATGAGATCGATCTGGGCCTGACGGCGATCGAGTTTAATCGTCCCACCCCGGCCGTAATAACCGTGGTGCATATGTTCCCCCCAGATACTCTCCCAGAGTCCGCTAGAGGAATCGTAAAATCGGGCGATACGTTGATAGAGATCGGCGGTCATAGGTTTCGAGGCAGGATTCTAGTTACGGTAAGGTGAGGGAGGTGGGGGAGAAAATATCTGTTAGCACTTTCTCTACAATGTAGTTAATTTATGACTTCTATCTCCCCATCTCCCCCAATCCCTAATTTACTACTCTCCTGCCTCCTGACTCCTGACTCCTGCCTCCTGCCTCCTGCCTCCTGTCTCCTGCCTCCGAAAATAAAAAAACCCCGGATAAATCCCGAGGTCGCGCCAAGTATGTAGGAGAACTCAAGTCAAATCTGTCGAGATAGAGAGCGGCGACCCCCCGATCGCCTTTCCTTGAGGATTTAGGCTATTAAACCTAAGTTTTAAACATATCTAGCGGTACGGATCGAGAGAGGTCTTTCGGCTAGACGGTTTTTATAACCAGTTCTTTATGTAAATAAATATAACAAGATTTTTTACAAATTGTAAATAACTCTTGACAAACAAAATCTTATATATAGCCATAAGCCACGCTAATCGATCGCCCGACCCCGATCGACTCCCGGCGCGGTCGATCCCGAGATCGCCCGCGAGGCCTAAAAAATCGGTTATCGAGAAATAAATGGGTTTTTAGAGACTTATTAGGGAATTATCGGTGATTATCGCTTTTTAGCTTCGATCTCTTGTATTCCGCCCCGCCCGGAAACTAGAATTTCGATCGGGGCATCTAGAATGAATACGAAGGAAGTCATCCTCTAGATAGAATATGTCAATCATATCGAGAAAAATTCGCTCGATCGCCTCTTCCATGTTCAAGTCCATCACCGCCTTAACCCTTTTCGCGAGTGTCGCGGTCGTCGATGTCGCCCGCGCCGGAACGACCGCTATCAATCTTCCCGTCGCGGTACAACGGGGAGAATCCTATCAGGGATTGCTCGCGAGAGCCTCGAAACTAGCGGGAGAGACAATCGGACAACGGTTCCAGCAAAATACCGCCATCGATCGGGTCAATGTACTCGTCACCGCTGAAAATCAAGGAGAGATCGCGCCCCTTCTCTCGGTGAATGTCTCCCGGCAAGATTGGAACGGGAATCCCAACGTTCAACGCTGGGCGAGGGTGTTTCCTTTCGGGAAAGATCTTCTGGGTTTCGGGGGTTCCAGTTCCTCTCCGAGTAGCCCCCCGCCTCCCCCGTCCGCCACGACCGGCGCGGCCGCCTCTCCCCCGTCCCCTCCCGCGAAGACCCCTCCCGGAAATACTCCTCCCGCGAAGACCCCTCCCGGAGATACTCCTCCCGACGCTACGAACGCCCCGATAATTCCTCCCTTCCCGAACGACACGCTCACCGAACCGTCCCCCCCGCGGCCCTTACCGGATCAACGTTTGAACCCGCGAACGGATACCGTACCGTAAAAAACAAGGTAAAGCTCTGGAAGCGAACCGATTTTCTTTCCCGTTTCCCGGACACCCGCTCGCTCGGGTGTCGTTTTTTTTCCGCGCCACCGTTCCCGACGCTCGCGAAACTTTAATTTCTCTGAAAACAATCGCGAGATCGATCGTCGAAAACCGATTCTATAGAGATAAAACTATCGACACCGAGCGCTCTATCGACTCACAACCCGATCGCTCGTCCCGAAAGATATCGGGATTCACCGAACCGGAAACATAACAAAACATAACAATATATAAAATTTTTCTAATTCCCCGATATTCTCTCGGTTTCTCGGGGATAGTCGTCTACCGGGCCGGGAGAGGCCAACGGATCTCCCGATCGCTCCCTAACGCTCCCGAACGCTGTCTTTTCCCGATCGGGAACGGGCGGGAAATCCCCGGTAGAGAAGGTTTCGCCGTGTTGTCGGAAAAGTTTTAAATATTAATTTTTTTTTGTGATTTTTTAAAAAAATACATTTTTAATGATAAAGCGTAAGATTGTATCCCAAAAAAAATTTCCATTCTAACCGATGATCGCCGCAAACTCTTATAAAAGCGATACAAACATGATAAGTTTTCAGGTAAACACAATGCGATATTTCTTTAGCGTAGATACTATTGACATTCTTTTTCTCTCGACTATAATTTAGGGAAATCGGACTAAACTCGAAGATTTTCCTGCCAATTATGAATAAAAGATTATTTTTAGGGCGGCTCGCGCCCTTGGGATTCATCGCGTCCTTGTGCCTCGCCGCGTCTCCGGCGGGGGCGGTTACGGTGGTCAGTCAATGGATGAGTACCGCTCGACAGGGCGTGGTCAACCGACCGCAGGGGCCGACCGTCGCTTCCCGGCTCTACGGACTGCTCGGAACGGCGATGTACGATGCTTGGTCGGCCTACGAGGCCACGCCCATCAGCACTGTATCGGGCGATAGCCTACAACGTCCGCTCGTGGAAAATACCGAGGCTAACAAGACCGAAGCGCTCAGTTACGCGGCATTTCGCGTTCTCTCGAACCTTTTACCCTCGGAAACCGCCTTTTTTAGCTCCGTATTAACGGGTCTAGGTTACGATCCCAATAACACCACGACCGACACCAGCACCGCGGCGGGTATCGGTAACGTGATGGCGCAGACCTTAATCAACTCTCGCCTGAACGATGGTTCCAACCAAGCGAACAACTACGCGGATACCTCCGGCTACACCACCCCCAACACCCCGGAGCAGGTCGTCGATATCACGCGCTGGACACCGGAACACGTCCCCATCGATTCCACCTCACCCCTACAAAAGTACCTAACCCCCCAATGGGGAGGCGTTCAATCCTTCTCGCTCACCAATAACGCCCAATTCCGCCCCCCCGCTCCCGAGCCTTTTCTCCTCGACCCTAACGCGACCGCGGATTTACAGGCGAAAACGATCACCCGGGCCGATAATACGGTGGTTCCCATCAGCGCCGCTTTAATCGGGGTGGATATCAATCCCGCCTTTATCCAACAGGCGGTGGACGTGGTGAATTTGAGCGCCAATTTAACCGACGAGCAGAAATTGATCGCCGAATTCTGGGAAGATGGCGGCGGAACTCCCTTCCCGCCCGGTCACTGGATACAATTCGGGGAACTCGTCTCCGATCGGGATAATCATACCCTAGACCAAGACGCTCAGTTATTCTTCGCTCTCGGTAACGCGGTCTTCGACGCGGGCATCGCCACCTGGGAATCGAAAAGATTCTATGACTATACCCGTCCGGTGCGGGCGATCCGAGAGCTAGGTCGTCTGGGCCTGATCGGTACGGACAACGGGAGCGGTGTTTTCGAGATCCAAGCGTGGGCGGGCCCGGGTTTAGGCACACAAACCATCCCCGCTACCGAGTTCATCACCTATCAAACCCCCGGCGGAAATCCCTCGCCGCCTTTCCCCGAATTCACCTCCGGTCATAGCGCGTTCAGCGCGGCGGGCGCGGAAATTCTCCGGCGCTTTACCGGCAGTGATTTCTTCGGGAAATCGGTAAGTTTCGCGCCGGGTAGCTCGAGTTTTGAACCGGGGATCACCCCGAGTAGTCCCGTAACGCTCTCCTGGAATACTTTTTCCGATGCCGCCGACCAATCGGGAATCTCGCGTCGGTACGGGGGGATTCACTTTGAAGACGGGGATCTTTTCGGAAGACAGTTAGGCCGGAGCGTGGGAACCAGCACTTGGAATCGCGCTCAATTTTTCATTAGCGGCGGGGTGGCCACTCCCGAACCGAGTCAGATCGTCGCGCTTTTGGGCCTTGGTGGCTGTTTTGTCGCCGCGCGCCTGAAAAAAGCGATCGAGAAGTAATTCTGTGTGTTTTCGAGGGGTAGCCTCTCGATCGGTCTTTTCGACAGGCTGAATGGATAAGAGAACGGAAGCCATCACCACGAAAGAGCTTGAATGTTTCCTAACCATTCTTCGCGATCGATTTTCCGCTCTGAATGACGGGATCGCTTCTTCCCCGTCGTCACGCGAGAAATCGTCTCTAGTCTTTCTCCCCGGAACTCGTAGACGTTGGAGAGTTTTCTCGTCGTCCGGGATGACGGAACGGGGGCAACGATCGCGACCTCTCGAAAACTTCGGTTTTCTATTCTCGCGAAAAGAGAGGATAGCGCCCTCGACAATTTTTTCTAGATAACGAATACCCTCGCGGTTCTCCGTCCCTGAAATCCGCCGCTCTCGGTTACTACCGACGCGGTTCGGGGAAGGGGGAACCGCTTTCACTATCGGAAAAGAAAAACGATCGCCCGACATTTCTACTGGAATCAATTTTTCGCTTTGAATGGCTTCTAGAACTAGGGGGATTACCATAACACTTATCTCTTGTAAATAGGTTATTGTCTGTTAAAGTCAGGAATATAGTATTTTTCATCAATTTTCATTCGCTTTTTGTACTTTTGTATTGAAAGAAAATAATTCAAAAATACAGCAAAAAGATAGACAAAATGTATTTAAAAGAATGTCCCGATCAATAGACTGTAAATTTAATCATGATTTAAAGATTACGGTCTTGAAAACTCTTGACGATCGAATAAAAGTGATGCTAGGTTATTATGCAGAGATCGAGGAAAAATAACCTCGATCGAAGAAAAACCGTTGGAGTTTGGATCGACTCAAGGAGAAAGCCTTGTTGAAAAAGTTTTTGCCATTAACCCTTCTCGGATTCTTCTCGATCGTGCCGAGCGTCGGCGCGAACACCTTTACACAAACCACGTCAACCCTGGATCTACTCAACGGTCTCAATCCGATCGCCGGTTCTAACGCGCAACTCACGAGAGATACCGCGACGAATCAAGTTAGCTACACCATCAATACGAATAGTCTTCCCGAAGGAGCCTACACGAATTGGTGGGTGGTCTTTAATAATCCTTCCGCTTGCGTGGGTGGTTGTGGCGAAGACGATTTTGCCCGGCCCGGAGTTGACGCGTCCGCGTTTTACGCCACGGGAAACGTGGTCGGTAGCAACGGGATCGGCAATTTTACCGCTCAAGTAGGACTCAACTCTTTACCCACCGGTTTCGATCAAGTCCTTTTCGGAAACGGTCTCACGAATCTTCTCGGCGCGGAAATTCAAACGGTCATTCGTTGGCACGGGCCGCTGAGTTCCGATCCCGCGCTCGCCGCCCTACAACTCAACAGTTTTAATGGTGGATGCACCACGAATGGTGGCGTGGACGGTTTATTCGCCTGTCAGGATCGACAGCTCACCGCTTTTGCCGCGGTTCCCGAAAATATGAGTCCGCTACCGATCATCGGAACGGCGATCGCCTTCGGGATCTTCGCGGGAGCCAAACGGAAAAGATCGACGAGCGATTTGACCGCTCCCGGACGGGAAGCTCGAAAGTAAAGAACGAGACAGGTCTATCGATCGAGAACGGTTTTTCCCCCTCGCGATCCGATACAGAATCTGTACAGCGGTTCTTCGATCGGGAAAAAATATAGATCGCGACCGTAGGGCGAGACAGAAAATCCCGTAATTTTCGAGGGATTAGCTTTTCGCCGATGGCTTACCGATCGATCGGGATTCTCTACGAGAACCGCTATCCCGCGCCCTTTCCCCCAAGAAAATCTCGCGAGCGAGAACCGCGGAGAGTAAAGACAACCGAGAAATTTTCCGTTTTCCCGCGAGAAATTTTCTGGAAAAAACTCGAACCAGACCGACTCTCGAACCCTTCATCATCTGGAGAAATCAACGATGAATATTTCATTTTCTGGAACCCTGCTTCGATTCGTGGATTACCAAAAAGAAATTTCCCTAGAAGCGGAAACTGTAGAACAGGCGCTCGGTCGCGTTACGGAACAATACCCGGCCCTGCGAACCTCTCTCTACGATGCCGACGGGAATGTTCGGAAAGTTCACCGACTCTTTTTAAACGGGGAACAACTTCTCGGAAACGAAATCGAGCGACCGCTTCAAGAAAATGATAGCCTGCAAATTCTAACGGCGATCGCCGGTGGTTAGAAGCTCTCGATCTCTCGAAAAATCACCGAGAGAGGGAATAGACTTACGGAGCCTATTTCCAGATCGGTTCGGTTTAACACTTTAGAACTATACTTTATTTTCCTAACCCGGTTCCCTAACCATACCCGTGTACCGAGAGAAAAAACCTTCCTATTGAACTTAAGGCAAAAACTCATGACTATCGCGATCGAAGCTCCGATCGCTACCAGAAGTAGCGAGGTAGAAATAGCGGCCTGTCCCACTTTTTTTACTCCCTTTCAAATGCACACGAGGGAAATTTTACAGGTAGGGTTAAACGGATGGGCGAGATGGTTACGCGATCACCTCATCAGCGTTCAGGGTTTAGTGGAAAAATATCAGACCAGTATGGTCGTGGCGATGGCGCGGGCGCACTACACGGACAAGTTTACCTTTCACGATAGCGACACCATTAAAATTGTCACCACGGCCACCTGTATTAAAGGTGGGGTTTTGCTGGAAATGCCCTCGATTTTCTTCGCGGGCGATCGAGAGGTCGCGCGGGTAAAAATCGCTCTACGTCCCGTTACCATTACCGACACGGTTAGTTTAGGGGCGAAACCGAGTCGATTACCGGAAGAGGTTTACCATTTATTTAAACCGGGAGAAATTTCCCGAACGATCGATCGTCCCGTACAGACCCTTCTCAAACAGATTGAGGAATCGGGAGAGGGGGAATCGATCGCGGAACACCGGTATTCTTTTACCCTACACCGTCACGCGATGGATTTCGCGGATCAGTGGGCGTTCATGGAAGCTTCCGCCTATGTCGGCGCCAGTCGCGAAACCTTAGTCCTCGCGAAAATGTCCGGCGATTCCCGTTTAAAAGCCGGGTTAAGCCATCCGCTCCAACAGTTCGATATCGAGTTACACCGTCCCTATTTTCTCTTCGATGAAGGGGTGGTCGATACGAAAGCGTATTTTTGGAACGGACAATTGGTTTTTATCCATCGTCTATTGGGCTACGGGACGGGAACGGAAGAAGTTCACGCGACCGCGATCGAGCGAATGGAGATTTAATCCGCATCGGTCTACCGTATCCCTGTCAGCGATTAGGAAATATCCGCGATGATGAATCACGATCTTCTCGCTCAAAAAATCGCCCGCGAGGTCGATGAGCTTTTTGGCAAATTTATTCAAGAGGAAATTAATCCTCAAGTTTTAGAGAGAGACGAGAAGGGAATTTGCTTATCGGCAGAAATTCTCGATCGGGCCTGTAAATTAGGCATGACCTCCTATCCGATCCCCCGGGAATTGGGCGGGGGTGGGGCGAGCCTACTAGAATGGGGCCTGATGCTGGAAAGAGTCGGTTATCTCTGCCAGGATCTCTCCTTTCCCTTCGTGATTTCCTTGCGCGGTTCCGTGATGAAAATGATCTATAAAACCGGCCGCCAAGACCTGATCGACCGCTATCTCAAACCGATGATCGCCGGGGATCGGGTTCCCGCTTTCGCGTACACCGATGGAGCCGATCCCTTCTCGTTTAAGACCGTGGCGAAAGATACCGACGGGGGTTATCTTCTCACGGGAAAAAAACTGTTCACGACCGGGGGAGCGAACGCCAATACTTTGATGACCTACGCTCGCTATCAAAAGAACGGTTTTGACGATCTGAAGGTATTGTTAGTCGATCGGAATTGGCCCGGCGTGGAAGTGATTCCCCTGCCGATGGCCGGCTGGCGCGCCGCGGGAATCTCTACCATTCATTTTCACGATGTCTACGTTCCGGAAGAAGCGGTCATGGTGGCGACGGACGGTTTAAGCCACGTTCAAGAGTTTTTGAACGCCCGACGGGCGATTCTCGTCAGTCCGGTACTGGGTCGAATGCAGGCGATCCTCGAAGATTGCACGCGGTATCTGGGCGGTTCTATCCGCTACAACCGACCGCTAACCGTCATGCAGGGGGTACAGGCGGAAATCGGACGGATGTATAAATTAGTGGAAACCAGTCGGGCGATCGTCTATCGCGCCCTCGAAAACCAATCGATCGAGCGCGACGATCCGTTATGGGACCCGATCACCAGTCTCGCCAAATCCTACACCACCGATAGCGCGATCCAGCTCGTTTTAACCGCGCAACGGGTACTAGGAGGGGCCGGACAACTCAGAACCAATCATTACGAACGCTATCTACGGGATTTTTGCGGGTTAATCCCCGGTGGGGGGGCGCAGGGAACGCTAGACGTGGATTTAGGGGTGGCGGTGATCAGCCGTTACGAGGCGTGACGTTCGGTTTTTCGACGGTTCTCGGACTGGATAGGGCGATCGCTCCCGCGACCCGGTACCCTTGTTCCCGTAACACCCGCGCCGCCTCTCGAACCGTCGTTCCCGTGGTATAGATATCGTCGATCAGCAGGATCGGGGCTTCTTTCGCGAGTCCCTTGCCGATTTGGAAAGCTTCGCGCAGAGTTTTCCCTCTTTCTTCGGGAGAGAGGCCGAAAAGCGCGACCGTATCCCGTACCCGCGTCAATCCGGACGGGTGGAGAGAATATCCGGACAGAGAACAGAAGCCGCGACCGATCGCCTCGGCCTGGTTGAATCCCCGCTCCTGTAAACGTTGACGGTGTAGGGGGATCGGGATCACCGCGTGGCGGGTGCCGGTCACGATCCCGGACGCGCGCCAACTCTCGGCGATCCAGCGTCCGAAAACGCGGCCGAGATCGGGGTGGCGATCGTATTTCAGGGCGGCGATCGCCCGTTTTAACTGTCCCTCGTAGCGTCCCCAGACGAATAAAGGAAGATCCCCGCGCCAGAAAACACGGGGATTCGGGTAACGATAATCCCGTAATCGTCGTTGGCAGTCCCCGCAGATTTCCCCCTCGCGGGGACGCTGGCAGAGGGGACAGGGGGATTTAAGAAATAAACCGAGAAAAGGTTCTAGCATGGGGGAATAGGGAGATCGGGGGGTCGCTACCGTCCTCGAAAACCGTTAACGCGTGGGGATCGGCCCGCTCGATCGAGAGACTGATCCCCCGCGCTCCCTCCTCTTCGAGATCTTCGAGATAACCGCCCTGTTCCTGTCTCGCTTCCTCGAAAGAATCGAAAGGGCCGAAATAGTAGAGACAATGGGGAGATACGGTGGTGATTTTCACCCACCAAGGAGTATTCTCGCCGTTCGGGGTTCCGTTGGATAGAAAAGATAGCATAGTCGTGGTCGGTTATAGGAATTCGCCTCGGATCGAGGGAGCGAGGAAAAAAGCGAGACAGAACACTTTCTGACCGCTCTCGATCGTCAACAATAAAGAACAAAACCCCGGCGTGTTCGGGATTTTCTCGTCTTCACCCTAACAAGGGGATCGCTCCCGCGATCGGAAGAAATTCTAAAAATTCGTCCCGATCGAGGACGGAAAAACGATGGGAGCGCTCGATCGGGAGTGGTATAATAGAGAACCATTACTGACGCGGAACGCCACGAAATATTTATGACAGAAAGCGCGAACGAAGAAAAAACCCTAGAAGCGATGAAACATTTCGCCGAACAGTACGCGAAACGAACCGACACCTATTTCTGTAGCGATCTCTCGGTTACAGCCGTGGTGATCGAGGGGTTAGCCCGTCACAAGGAAGAATTAGGTTCGCCCCTCTGTCCCTGCCGTCATTACGAGGACAAGGAAGCGGAAGTCAGAAACACTTTCTGGAACTGCCCCTGCGTGCCGATGCGGGAACGGAAAGAATGTCACTGTATGCTGTTTATCACTCCCGATAACGAGTTCGCCGGCCGGGATCAGGATATTTCCCTCGACTATATCAAACAGATTCGGGAAACGATGAAAGGACATTAGTGACGACCGCGCATGACTTCCCCCGCTTTCTGGCAAGGAATCGACGAATTTAACCGGCAGGAGTTTTACGCCTGTCACGACACCTTCGAGGCTCTGTGGATGGATTCCGTGGAGCCTCACAAAACGTTTTATCAGGGGATCTTACAGATCGCGGTCGGGTGTTACCATCTGAAAAACGGCAACGGACGCGGCGCGACGATCCTCCTCGGCGAAGGAATCCGGCGGTTATATTCCTACCCGGACGATTACGGTGGGATCGATCTGGCGAGATTGCGGGAGGAAAGTCACGCGTTACTGACCTTTCTGCAAGAGATCGACCCCTCGCGATTGCCGGCGATCGTGGAACATCTGAAAAATCCCCCGGAACCTTCGCCCTCTCCCCCCGATCGATCGATCGTTCCCCTACCGAAAATCCACGAGAGTCATCGGCCGGGAGGAAAGGGCGATTAGCGGGAGGCGGGAGTTAGGGGAAAGGGGAAAGGAGAATGGATGAAAAGTAGTCTTTTCCCTATTTTCTGAAAAGCCGATCGCTTGACCGGAAAACAGACCGTACCTAAAGCCCGTAAAACTCACTATTTAACGAGTAAATTGGTAAATGAAATCATGTTTATTTTGAAAATCCCTATGACAAAAAAACAGGAGCGCGCTCGGGGTTGGCTCGTCTCCCTCCTCTCGACGGGTTTGGTAATCGGATTGGGAACCGGGGCGCCGCTAGAAGCACAACAGCCCCTGCAACCGGGCAACGCCATGACGGTTCGATCGGACATTCAGGAAGCTAACTCGAAAACCGGCGTGATCACCGCGCGGGGAAACGTACAGGTATATTATCCCGCCCGCAAGATTCAAGCGACCGCCGCTCAGGCTCAATACTTCAGTCGGGAGCGTCGTCTGGTGATGACGGGCAATGTCTACGTTTTACAAGAAGGTAACAGCATCCGTTCCGAGACGATCACCTATCTCGTCGATGAGGGGAGATTTATCGCCACTCCCCAAACCAGTCAACAGGTAGAATCGATTTATTTAGTCCAAGATAACCCGAATCCCGCTCAACCGGGCGCTTCTCCCGCTCCCGCCCCCGTTCCCTCCCCCTCCCTTCCCGCCGCCCCGACGATTAACCCGCGGTGATGGGAAGATGGGGGGTCGGGGAGATGGGGAAATTTTTCGGGGCAAAGGGACCCGGGAAAAGGGAAAAGATCTTTCTGAATTTTTTCCCCTTTACCCTTTCACCTTTTCCCTGCCTCGCCTCCTGGCTCCTGACTCCTTAGATAAAAGAGAGCGATCGTGACCTTAGTTTTAGAGAATATCCATAAAAATTACGGGAAACGGCTCGTGGTCAATCGGGTCAGTATTACCGTCGCGCCGGGGGAGATCGTCGGTTTACTGGGGCCCAATGGCGCGGGTAAGACGACCACGTTTTATATCGCCACCGGACTGGTCAAACCCGATCGAGGTCGGGTGTGGCTCGATCGACAGGAAATCACCAAATTACCGCTCGATCGACGGTCGAGGTTGGGAGTCGGCTATCTCACCCAGCAGGCCAGTATTTTTCGCTATCTAACCGTCGCGGAGAATATCCAACTCGCCCTAGAACAATCGGGGGTTCCCTTCGCCCAACGCGCGAACCGTCTGTACGAGTTAATCAAAGAATTCCGTCTCGATAAAATCGTCCGCACCAAGGGAGCCTACGTGTCGGGGGGGGAACGGAGACGGACGGAACTGGCGAGAGCTTTAGCCGTCGGGGAACGGGGGCCGCGGTTCCTGTTGCTGGACGAACCGTTCGCGGGGGTCGATCCGATCGCCGTCTCGGAGATTCAAGCCATGATCGCCGGGTTACGGGATCGTCAGATGGGTATCCTGATCACCGATCATAACGTGCGGGAAACTTTAGCCATCACCGATCGAGCCTACATCATGCGGGAGGGACAAATTTTAGCCGCCGGTAATGACGAGGAACTGTACGAGAATCCCCTCGTGCGCCAGTATTATTTAGGAGATAAGTTTTTAAAATAGATCTTTATTTCGGGAGTAGAAGGCGGGAGATGAAAGAGATGAAAGGGAAAAGGGCAAAGGCTAAAGGGTAAATGATGAAAGGCTTAAGAAAGCTCTTTTCCCTTTCCCCCTTCCCCTTTTCCCCTTCCCCGAAAAACTCCCCATCCCCCCGCTCCCCGCTCCCCCCGATCCACCCTCACCGACTCGGATAATGAAAGCTGGCAATTTACAGGCGAGATTTAGCAATATACCCGGTTTGAGCTTATTAGATCGCTATATCTTTACCGAGTTAATTCTGCCGTGGCTGTTCGGTATGGGATTATTTAGCTCTCTCGGTGTTGCGATCGGGACATTATTCGATCTGGTGCGTCGGGTTACGGAATCCGGTTTACCGCTGACGCTGGCATTGAAAATTCTCGTTTTGAAAATGCCGGAATTTATCGTGCTGGCGTTTCCCATGTCGATGCTGTTGGCGGCTTTAATGGCCTATAGTCGTCTGGCCAGCGATAGCGAGATTATCGCCTTCAAAAGTATCGGGATTAACGCCTATCGTCTGGTGATCCCGGCGGTGATTTTAAGTTTGGTGGTGACGGGTTTAACCTATCTGTTTAACGATTATGTCGCGCCCGCCGCGAGTTAC
Organism: Pannus brasiliensis CCIBt3594; assembly: GCF_036688125.1. NCBI lineage: Bacteria > Bacillati > Cyanobacteriota > Cyanophyceae > Chroococcales > Microcystaceae > Pannus > Pannus brasiliensis. Next base: position 79,551 of record NZ_JBAFSM010000006.1, read on the forward strand.
GAGGCGAACGCCGCGCTGACGAAAGCCCTACGACCGAATCGCAAAGCCTTTATCGAGGACAATATTATCTACCCGGAATACGGGCAAATCCGGCAAGAGGACGGGAGCGATCGAACTGTACTGAGGCGGTTATTTTACGCCGAGCGCTTTAACGGGGAGCGGATGGAGGGATTGACGATCCTCGATCGAACCCAGCCGGAAGTGAATCAGATTATCACCTCGGAATCGGCCGCCTGGAATATCGAGCGGAATATCTGGGATTTTTATAACGGGACGGTTTATTTAATCGCCCCCGACGGTTCCTATCGCAATATCGTCCGTTTCCAGCACCAACAGTTAGCCCTTCCCAGCGCGCCCTTAGATCTCGCTTTTCGCGCGAGATCCGGGACGGAAATGACGTTAAGACAGGCGCGGGATTATTTAAAAATCCTTCGGTTAAGCGGCAATCCGACGAGGGTTCGCAAACTAGAGGTACAGATCGAGCAGAAAATCGCCCTTCCCTTTGTCTGTCTGGTATTCGGACTGATCGGCGCGGCGATCGGGTTACGCCCGCAAAACGCCAATAAAGCGACCAGTTTCGGCATCTGTATCGTGTTGATTTTCGCCTACTATCTCCTCTCTTTCGTCACTACCTCGCTGGGGGTCGCGGGGGCTTTGAGTCCCGTGATGGCGGCCTGGCTTCCCAATCTGCTCGGTTTGACCGCGGGAGGGGTTTTATTGAGCCGATCGGCCCGATAATCCGGGATTCTCTCGGGGGAAGGCATTTAGCGATCGGCTTTTCAAGAGAACCAAGACCGATGTTCTAAAAACAAGAGACTCGCCAGTAATGGGAAAAGGTTAAAGGGAAAAGGTGAGCGGGATTTGCCTTTTTCCCTTTTTTCCCGTATCCCCGCTACGGCGTTCAGAAATTCGGTATAAGCTCGGTCTCCCGGCAGATCATCGATCGCGCGGGCGGTAATCCGGGCAGTCAACAGCTCGATCGGTGAGCGCGTCGGAGGGACGGACCGCGCATTTTAAATACACGTTATTGGAAAAAAAACGACAGGACGCGCAGGGGGTCGCTTTGCCAAGAGCGGCCGCATTTTCATCCTCTTCTCCCCTCCCGTTGTTTCTCGGTATCTTAAAAAATCTTAATAACAAAAACAGTAAAAGGGGTATACCGAAGAGCAGACCGATTTCTAGGTTTTGAACCGAAACTTTTTCCGATCGAATATTATCGGGTTTCTGAACGATGAAAGGTCTTCCCTCGGATAGTCGCGAGATTTTTGCCGCGGTTAAACGCTCTAGATATGGCATAGTAAATTTATGTTATTGAGTCGATCGATAGTTTTTTTTTGATCGAAAAGCCTATCTTTTAGGATAATAACTCATAAAAATCAGGCTTGATAGACAAAATCGCTCGGCGGGAAAAATATTTTCCCGCTCGGTATTTAGCCGAAATTACCAAAATTGTTCTTAGATCTATTCTAGCCAATGAATTTTTTTTTGTTCCCCGATCGCCCCCGATCGGCGCGCGAGAAAACACGTATATACCGATACTATTACGGAGAAGAATTCGTAAATATTTTTGTAAATTTATCTCTTTAGAGAGAAGATAGAGCGATCGATAGGGCGATCGGCGGAAGGTATCTTATTCCCGAGAGGTTCGTACTCGTACCGAACCGTTTTTCCCGTGGAAAGGGGGGGCTTGTACCCGATCGACCCCGGCGAAAAGCCGACCGTCTCCCGCCCGCTCCGACTTTTTCCCGGCGATCCCGATGGTTCGCTCTCACTCTGTACGCTCTCCGTCTTTCGTCCCCTCGTTTTCGCCGCGCACTTCCTCCACTTGTCCCACCTCGAAGATCAGGGTAAATTTCTGGTTCATTTCCCGCTCGATAAATTTTTCGAGTAACGTCACCTGTCGGGGGGTGAGGGGTTCCCTCGATCGAACGTGTAAACGGATTTCCGGCGGACGGGTTAACCAGTTCGTCTCGCTATTCATCAGGTCGAGACGCTGGAAAGTGAGGGTTCGATCGACCAGCGCGCGGCGTAAACTCGTCTCTAGATGCGCCTGTTGCACCAAACGGGCGAAACTAATCCCGAGCGGGAGGACGAGCGCCGCCGTGAACACGAACGTGGAAATAATGACTTTTTTCGCCCGACGGAAGGACGCGTAACCGGTCAGCAGGAACGCCAGCATACAGGAGAGGGCGATTCCTAGCAGGTTCGTCAGGTAGAGCAGGGTCGCGCCAACACTCAAGGACGTATCCCCGCTCGCCAATCCCAAACCGACGACGCAAACCGGCGGCATCAACGCGACCGCGATCGCCGTTCCCGCGAGACTCCCGGAGATTTTCGGCTCGACCTTGGCATAGCCGCTAATGCCTCCCGCGGCCACCGCGACCCCCAGATCCAGCAAGGTCGGCGCGGAACGGGCCCACACCTCGCTCCCGTAGCTAGACAGACCGACGATCCGGCCGAGGCTATAGGAAATGATGATCGCGACTACCGTACCGATGGCGACCGAGATCACCCCTTTTTTGAAGAGAACAGCATCGCCGGCCAGCGCGCCGAAAGCGAGTCCGCGGATCGGCATCATCAAGGGGGCGATAATCATCGCGCCGATAATCACCGCGGCGCTGTTGGAAAGTAGGCCGAAAGTGGCGATCGCGCAGGAACTAATAATCAGAACGAGATAGGGCGAATCGAACCGGGATTCCGATAGTAAATCTAGTTGAAGTTCTTGGAGTCGATCGGGATCGGCTTTTTGACGCGAGAAGGGGAAACGGTACACGATTACCTCATGATTCGGGGTCGGGTGGGGCTAGAAGGCGGGAGGCGGGAGGGGAGTCAGTTTTTCATTGATAAAAGTTCTTTTCAGCATATAAGCATATAACGGATTCTCGCGCGAGTACGAACTATCTCGATCGAGCGGGTGTTCGCGTTTTTCTAGACCGGATAATAGGGATGTTTTTCTCCGTTCGATCGAGTTTTAGAAATGCGAGGTTTCTTAACATTTTTTTATCAAATTTTTTCTAATTTTCGCGTTCGATCGGGGAACGTTAGGGATAGATTAGCTTTCCTCGCACCGACCATGACGAATATTTTTCTCCTTCCCTTTCAGAATTTACAATCCGAAGATTGTTTTACCGCTTGTCTAGAATATTTACTCAACCGTGTCCCCGATATCGGTCAACAATTTGTCGATACTCTATGTTTGTCTACGGAACTACCATCGCCTAAGTTCCAAAAAGCGATCGATCATCCCTTTCTCGATACGAATAATCGTCCAGATCTCTTATTAGAATGCGATGAGTTTAACATTATTTGCGAACATAAACTAGGGAGTGGTTTGGGCGATCGTCAACTCGAACGCTATCTAGATCTGGCGAATCGACAACCGAAAAAAACCTATCTCGCCTTCATCTCTATTGACGAAATAACGATTTCGGACGATGCTTTACAGTCTGAAAACTACCTTTCTCCCGATCTTTACTCTCATTTTCGCTGGAAAGATTTCTATCCATTGGTTTTAAACAGTAACGATCCACTCGCCCGCGAATTCACGGAATTGATGCTCTGTCTCAAAATGAATCCGCCAGAAAAATTTGAGGGCTGGGAAGATCTATCATCTAATCCAGCCACGTTAGAGAAATTTCAAGAACAATGGAGAGAAGTAAGCGATCACTTTAAAAAAATGGGTGCGATTTGTCGCCCTTACAGTAGCAAGAAACCAAATTTTGGGATCAAATATCCCACCCATTGGTTACATCTTCTCTACTTATATATCGAGGGACCGAATTTAGAGGGGTTGGTTTGGCTTCCGAAAAATTCTCCTTATCTTCACGCTTTTGAAAATTTAGATGAAGGTTTTCTAAGCCAAGAAAATCGCTATATTGAAATGATAGGACTAGAGCCAGAGAAAGCACCGTGGAAAACGAAAGACAATCTCGATCCTTATAGTGTTGCCATCTATATCATCCCTTTAGCCGATGTGTTATCTCCCAATCTAGCCGTCACTCGAAAAGCGTTACTCGATGTCGCTGTCGCCATTTTCGACCACGCGCGAGGGGTAATCGAGAAACGCGCTCGCCCTTAATCGCTCGCCCCCCCGAATCCCCTACGATTTAAACTGTTGACGATAGAAACTCGCGTAGCGTCCGTCCAGCGCCAGTAATTCCTCGTGGGTTCCCGATTCCACCACTTGCCCCCCGGAGAGGAAGAGAATCCGATCGGCCCGACGTACCGTACTCAACCGATGAGCGATAATAAACACCGTCCGGTTTTGCATGGCGCGTTCTAGAGCCTCCTGAACCAGCGCTTCCGATTCCGAGTCTAGCGCGGAGGTCGCTTCATCGAGGATCAGAATCCGCGGATCGAGTAAAATGGCGCGCGCGATCGCGATCCGTTGTCGTTGTCCCCCGGAGAGATTCGCGCCGCGTTCCCCCACCCACGCGTGATAATTTTGGGGGAATTTGGCGATAAATTCGTGCGCGTTGGCGATTCGGGCCGCTTTCTCGATCGCCTCGAAATCCAATTCCGTCTGTCCGTAGGCGATATTCCCGGCGATCGTCCCCGAAAATAGTAAGGTATCTTGCGGGACGATGCCGATCTGTTTGCGGAGACTCGATAGCGTCACATCCCGCAGATCGAACCCGTCTATAAGCACCTGTCCGGACGAGGGATCGTTAAAGCGCAAAAGCAAGTTCATCATTGTCGTTTTTCCCGCGCCGGAAGGGCCGACTAGCGCCACCACCTCGCCGGGGGAAACGATCAGAGAAAGATCCTGTAAAACGGGTCGATCGCTCTGATAGGCGAAATAAACGTCGCGATACTCCACTTTTCCCGTCACGGGGGGTAATTCGATCGCTCCCGGTTTCTCCAGCAGGGTGGGACGCGCCGCGAGCAGTTCAAACACCCGATCGACCGAGGCTTCCGCTTGCTTGAACTCGTTGTAATGGTTCGTCACCAGATCGATCGGGTGCAGGAGAAGCGCGACCGCGGCCAGATAACTGATCAACGCCGCCGGGGTTAGGTTATTATTGGCGATTTGCCAGCCTCCGATGAGAAAAAGGAGCATAATGCTCACCGCTTCTAGAAATCCCACCACCGGGTACTGGATCGCTTTCAATTTCTCCGCCCGATAGCGGTATTGGCGATTTTGTTCCGCTTCCTGACCGAAACGCGTTACCTCGTAGGGGCCGGCCGCGAAAGCCTGCACCACGCGCATACTGGAAAATACTTCGGTCAGTAGGGAGGACAGGTTAGAAATCTGGCTTTGACTCTTGCGGGAGAGAACCAACAAGCGTTGACCGAATTCCCCGATTAACCAAGCCATTAACGGCGCGAGAACCAAACTAGCGGCGGTTAATTGCCAATTTAACCAGAACATATAGATGGGGATGGCGATCAACTGCAAGACGCAAGAGAGAAACTGTTGGGAGATCTTGTTCACCACCTCGCCGATTCGATCGATCTCCTCGGTCAGCCGGTAGGTCATATCCCCCGTGCGCGCGCCTTCAAAATAATCGAGGCCGAGACGGTGTAGGTGCGCGTAGACGGCCCGACGCAGATCCAGCGTCATCTTTAACGCCGCGTCCATCATCAGCACGTTTTCTAAATACTGGAAGACGCTACGGACTAGAAAAGCGATCGTGGCGATACCGATCCAGTAAGCCACCTGGGGAACGTTACCCTCGCCGACATATTTGGCGACCAGTCCCGCTAGAACGGGCAGGGATAAGGTAGCCAGCACGTATCCCAAAATACAGACGAAACCCCGAATAAATAGCGATAGATGGGGCGCGATAAAGGGTTTTAGTTGCCAGTAACTCGATCGGGTTTTCATATTCCCGCGCCTCCGGTGATATTGACAGTTTCCACGGGGGTTTCCCCTAACGTTTCCAAGAGATAACGGGCGATCCGGAAAGACGCGCCGGGAGTTCCCAATCGATCGATCCCGTTTTTGACGCAGGCCGCCAGATATTCCTTATCCGCGAGCGTTTCCAGGACTCCGCGCGCCGCTTGTCGCAGGATTTCCGGTGTCGCGGGTTCGGTTCCGATCGTCTGTGCCGAGATCCCTAACAGCCTCGTCTGCGCTTCCGCGAACGCGTAGGTAAATTGTGGCCCCTTGCCGGGGATTTGAATGACCGGTTTGCCGATGGCGACCGCTTGATCGACGGCTAATCCGGCCATCCCGATAACGAGGGTGGTTTTATGCAGGATATCGTTAAACGCGTCGTTGTAACAGCGTATTTCGACTTCTGCCGAAGGATAGATGATTTTTTCACCCTCGTACTGCCAACCTTCCCCCGTGGCGATTTCCGGTAATTTCGCCATCAATCCCGAAACGAGCGCGGCGCGAAATTGTACCGATCGGGGAGGGGAGATTTTAGCGATCTCTACGGCTAAACGCAACTGTAAACGCAGATTGTCCTCGGCTTCCGGCAGTCGCGAACCGGGCAGGAGCGCGAGCATGGGAACACCGGGATCGAGGTGTAAATCTTTGCCGGTCGGGAGCAGTCGATCGAGCGAGGGAATCCCGCCGAATTGTACCTTACTCAAGCCTTGCGCCTGTAAATCTTTGGCGGTGTACGGATCGCGGGTAAAAACGGTCAAACAACGGGGAGAACGGAGAATGAACTTGAGAATCGGGTCGAGATTTAATCTTCCTTCGTAGAGGCTGGAAAGACAGGAGATAAAGGAAACGAAGGGACGGCCGGTAAGATAGGCGAAGGATTGTCCCACCCCGTCGCCGGTCGCGTGGATCAGGTCGCAATCGCGCGCGACTTTCCGGACGGCCTGTAATTGTTGCCAGGTGAGGCCGAGTAGTCCCGCTTGGATGTCTTTAAGCAGGAGTAGACGATTCATGTAGGAGAAACCACCGGAGGGCAGGTTTCGCGTCGGGCCGATAATGGGGATATGTAAGCGTCGGTAGGCTTGTCCTTCCCCGACGAGAGGCATGGCGACGATCTCGATCGAGGGACAGAGTTCCCGTAGCGTCTGAATAATATAAGAAGAGTGGTTGTCCTCTCCGTGTCCGTTACTGATAAATAAAATTCGTTTAGAAAAGGTCATGGGTGAGCGCGATCGAGGGGATCGGCGATCGACGGGCCCGATCCGGTGGTGTACGGTTTCAGAATATCCTCTCACGATCGGGCGTAAATCCGCGGGTCTTTTTCCGATCGGGGGGGATTCGTTCTACTCTAGCGGGTCGATCGACATGACCGCCTCGATCGTTCTTTCGTTCCGGTAGGGGAATTCTCGGCGCGAGTTTTTCGGGGCGATCGGGGAACTCTAGTATATGTGGGCTATCATAAGCGATATAGATGATGACCGACCACAATCCTGAAGATACTTCTTTGGGAATCTATTTTTTTCAACTTTTCGAGCCGTTCGGGGGCGCGGGAACGACCTATCTTGTAGCGGAGCTTAAAAAACGCCATTGGATCGGCATCGAGATCGGGGCGGTCGAGGATATTTTAGAGCGGTTTCAAAAAATCGATCGAGAACGAGAATATTTAACCCGTATCCGAGAAAATATAATTGTTTATTCACGGAAAAAACGGTACGAAAAAGAATCCGACGAGGACTATGGACAAGCGATTCCGTAAATATCAGCCCTCTTGAAAATCCAAAAATTAAGCCGAAGACAAGCTCGATTCAATACGAGCTAGAATTGTAAAAATCTGTAACTATAAAAGTTTTTAGAATTGTTCGATAATCCAGCCAGAACCTGGCTTTTGTTGAACCTTTACCGGAAGAAGAAAACCGGACTCGGTTGATCGTGTCGGGGCCGCGAAACCCAACAAGACACCCCTCGGCGTTTAGGTTTTCCCTCGTCACCCGCGACCTACGGAAAAAAAATTGTCCTACCGTACCAAGGCTAGGTTTATTTCGTGGACTTTTTCAGCAAATCCTACTTATTCATGCAAGAGGTCTATCGTACTTGATTTTCGCGAAAAGCACTATACAAATAAAATGGATAGAATTGCCAATTTTACTCGTTTTTTAGGCTATGATTCTTTTATTCTTCTCCTGAATCCTAAATGATGTCCGCGCGAGAGAGTTTCGATTTTGGCAAGAGATCTACGATAGGAGCGGTCTAATGGAAATTCAAAAACAGCCCCTCAAAGATATCGCGACCTGGATGAAACCGGACGATCCGAGCGAATTACCGGAAATCTTGTAGGGTATCTTTTATATGGACGGGAACGTTTTTGCCGATGATTGTCTCACGATGTCCGGGGGAAAATGGAACCCCGACGAACTCACCTTAACCCTTCCCGTTTTCGCGCCGAAGGTCTGGACTTTTCACGATTCCGACGAAGGGAAAAACTTACTGGATTCCGTCGTGAATCACCGCTTGATCTATGTAATCCGATTTACCGATCGAACCTTATACCACGCCCGCATCACGCCCGCATCACGCCGATATGGGACGATATACCCGTCCCCCCGGAGCGCGTGGTATTTTTGATGGATATAGATGAACGAGCGCCGGATGGAGATATCTGGTATCGCACCAATAGTTTTGGCGGGAAACCTCCCGAAAAAGCTTATACACTCCGTCGTATCGCCGATGGAGACGGCAAGTATAAACCGGCTTTTCAAGAGATGTTCGCGAAAGTTGGCGAGTATTGTTTAGTGATCTCTTCTTGATGGCGAGAGAGTGGCCGCGGGCAGATCTCGCTCGCGAGATCGGGTCCGGTATAGCGACCTCGCGAGCGGAAGAGCGTGCGCGAGAAAACCTCGCTTTTAGCGATCGATCCCCCGGGAATCCCCTCGCTTTAAAACCGCCTCGGTTTCCGCTAATTCCCCCGCGAGAGAGATGCGGTGTTTTTCCACCACCCCGACAATCCGGGAAGATCGATCGCTCTCCACGACCGGCAATAGATAGATCCCCCGCGCGGCCATCTGTTTCAACGCCTCCGAGAGCGGTTGGGACGCGTGGGCGCTGAGAATTTCCGTGGTGCAGATCCGTTTAATTTCGGGATCTAACTCCCGGATTTCCTCGTCGCCGCTTTCTATCTCCAACAAATTCCGCCGCGCGTCCCCTAGCGAGAGAATCCCGATCGCCTTATCCCCCTCCATCACCAGCGTCGCGTGACACTTCTTCTCGATCATCGTTCGGGTCGCTTCCCGTAGACGGGTATTCGCCGGTAAACCGAGATAATTGTCCTCCATCACGCTCGATACCGGCACTCCCTGCAAGATCTCCAGCGCGCGCGGTTCCTCCACGTCGATGCCCATCTGTTGCAAGTTTAACCCCCCGACCGATTGAAGCGATCGCGCCTGTTCCAGCACCCAGATACAGATCCCGACCGCGATCATCACCGGTAAAATCACCTGATAGTTCCCCGTTAGCTCGAATAACAGCAGGATCGCCGTTAACGGGGCTTTCACGCTTCCCGCCAAAACCGCCGCCAGTCCCACCATCGCGGCGATCGGCGGACTCGGCGCGAATGCCGCTAAACCCGCCGGCAGTAACACCGCGAGAACCTTCGCGTACAGCGCGCCCAAACATCCCCCGAGAAACATCGCCGGCGCGAAAATTCCCCCCACGAAACCGCTACCCAAACTGAGCGCCGTCGCCAACAGTTTCACGCCCAACAGTAGGGATAATTCCTCGATCGAGAGTTCCCGGCCCGCTAGAATCGAGGCCAGGGTTCCGTAACCGACCCCGAGAACTTCCGGGAGGAATAGAGCGATCGCACCCAATAATATCCCGCCGATCGTCGGTTTGAGAACCGCGGGCAAATTTCCCACCCATCGCCATCCCGCGATCTCCCCCGCGAACAGCGAATCGCCGATTTGAATCCCCCGCGTGAACACCAGCGAAAATACACTCGCCAGTAAACCCAATCCCAAATACACCACCCCCTCCCACAACCCGGAGAATCGGTACTCCGGCAGGTATAAAGCCGTATGTCCCCCGGCAAAAAAACGGGACACGATATCGGAGACGACCGCGGACAGTAACAGCAGACTGAGCGCGGGACTGGTGAACGCCGAACCGAGAACCACTTCCAGCGCGAAAAACACCCCGGTAATCGGCGTGTGAAAACCCGCGGCCAATCCCGCGGCCGCCCCCGCTCCCAGTAGTAAACGGTAGCGATCGTGAGAGACTTTAAAAGATTGCCCTAATAACGCGCCCGCGCTCGCCCCGATTTCCACGCTGGGACTCTCCGTACCTAGAGAGGCGCCGGTTCCCAGGGAGATAGCGGCCGCGAGCATTTTGATCAACGGTCGCCAGGGAGATATGGGCGTTCCTCTCGTCTGGCCGAGCGAGGTCAGGGATTTTTGCCCGAAAATAGCGGGGAATAGCGCGCGCGTGCAACCGACGAGAATACCGCCGAGGACGGGAACGAGCGCCACCATCCAGAAACCCCATCCGGACAGGGTTCCGAGGAAGTTTTTAAAGGCTAGGGTCTCGAAAAAACCGATGAGAAAATGAAACAGGATAATTCCCAATCCCGATCCCGTGCCGATGAGAAAAGCGGACACGAGAAAGGTTAATTCCGGGGTGGGTTGCCAGCGATCGAGGAATCTCGTCAGGCGGGACGAGAGCGAGGGGGATGAACCCGAAGAATCTAGAACGGGAGATTCAATGAGTTTAGTTGTCATTCACGCGGAAGGGGCAACCGCTAAAGGGGGATTTTAAAAATTAGAGGGATTAGAAAAGATTTTACTCGTTTTTGACCCTTTCTAGATGATCGGAATCAGGGCTTGACTTTCGGGCTAGTTTGTGTATATCCAGCTTTCCCAGGAATCCCTATCCGCCTCGATCGAGGACAGTAGCGAAGCTCGTTCCCTTATCTATCTCTCGACTCTAATTCTATACCTCTCGCGGCTCGATCGTCAGGGGGATCGGCGGGGTTTCCCGTATTTTCCCGCGATGTCCCGGAATCTCGTTCGGGGGATAGCGTTTAAGGTTATGATCGCGTCGAAAGCCGACCGAAATTATTGAAAATCTACCATGTCCGATCTCTATGTTTCTTGGGAGGAATACCACCGTCTGATCGAGCGATTAGCGGTACAGATCGATCGCTCCGGGTGGCAATTCGATCAGATCGTCTGTCTCGCGAAAGGGGGGTTACGAGTCGGGGATCTTCTCTGCCGTCTCTTCCGTCAACCCCTGGCGATTCTCTACGCGTCTTCCTACGGGGGAACCAACAACCAGCTACGCGGCGAGTTAAAAATCTCCTCTAATCTCGCCATGACGACGGAAACTTTAGGAAAACGGGTTCTTTTAGTAGACGATCTCGCCGATTCCGGGATCACCCTCGAAAAATCCCTACGATGGATCGAGGAACGTCACTCGATCGACGAGATCCGATCGGCCGTGATCTGGTGTAAAGGCGCGTCCGTCATTAAACCGGATTATTACGTGGAGTTTCTGCCCGATAACCCGTGGATTCATCAACCTTTCGAGCGATACGAACGGATAACACCTAAAGACTTAGAAGTGGGAGAGTAGGGAGCGGGGTGTGGGAAGATGGGGGAATTTTTCGGGGAAAAGGGAAAAGAGCTTTCTTCATTCTTTCTCCTTTACCCTGTCTCCTCTCTCATCCCCCTCACCTCCCTATCTCCCTCTATCTCCCTATCTCCCTCACCTCCCTCACCTCCCTCATCTCTTTCCCTTGATAGAAGGCGAGAGGGAAAAAAACTCTTATATTGGTAAGGAGTGAGATTTTATGGGATAACAGAACCGCAAATGAAGTCAGCCGATCGAATCCGAGTTTTGATAGCCGACGATCACGAGTTAACCCGTTTAGGCCTACAGGCCTTAATTGCCGGGTGGAGTCGTTTCGAGGTGGTCGGGGTCGCCGTCAATGGCAAACAGGCGATCGAGCTAGTCCGGCAACTGCAACCCGATGTGATCGTTCTCGATCTACAGATGCCCGCACTCGACGGACTCAGCGCCGCTACCCCGATCAAGCAATTCGCCCCCGCGACGCGTATTATCGCGTATACTTCCGTGGCCGACCCCCAGATCGAGGTGATGACGCAAACCGCGCCGATCGATCTCTATTGTCCGAAAGATATCTCTTCCCAAGAACTGATCGAGGCGATCGAGACCTTGGGAAGTCTAGCGAGATCCGGACAAACTCAATTAATCGGGTAAACGAATCGGCTAAAAATCGTTAGCCGATTCTCTCGTCGGGAAAGGTTTGGTGAAACTCGTCGAGTAATTCCTCTAATTCCTCCAGCGCCTGATCGATGTCCAGTCTTAACCCCCCGATGTCGGGTTTATCGCGCAGTCGGGTTAGATACTCTCGTTTATTGGCGATTTCGTTGACTTTCTGGATGATACTCGCTTTTTCCATGACAAACACTCCATTACTCGATCTTTATTATAAGACCATTCGCGAGATTCGTTAGCCCGATCGGCGAAGAGCGGAAAATTTAGCTTCCGTATCCAGCACCCGACACCCTGCTATAATCTCTCAAGGCTAACGCGCGAGATAGAACACTTTTCATGCTGAGAAAAATTCGATTATCCTCCTTCGGTTTGATAGTAGGGAGCGTTTTAACCGTTATCGGTGTGGTAGCCTACGCGGAGGGAAACGCGACCCTGAATCTAGCGGGTTTCTTCTACGGATTCCCTTTATTATTGGGGGGATTGGCGTTAAAAGCGTCCGAGATTAAACCGATTCCTTTCAGCCGACCGACCACTCCGGAAGTCTTAAAACTCCGACAACAACAGGCTACCGTCGCTCAAAATAAACTGCGTAACGATGTTACCCGTTACCGTTACGGACAAGAAGCGCACCTCGATGAAGCGTTAGAAAAATTGGGTTTGAGTCCCACCGACGAGGAAAGACCGGTATTAATCGGTATTCGCGAGACGGCGATCGATTCCGCGTACTGTTTTATCCTAGAGTTCGAGTCTCCCCTTCTCCCTTTAGAAAAATGGCAGGCGAAAAAGGAGAAAATGGAAAAATATTTCGGGCCGGGGATTCGAGCGGAAATTAGCCAACCGAGCGAGAATCGTATCGATCTCGCGCTAATTACCCTCCCTAGCGCGTAGATGCTGACTCTAGGGCAATATAGCCTCGTCGGACTCGCTTCCGTAGCGGCGGGAATGGTGAACGCGCTCGCCGGTGGTGGCAGTCTGATCACTTTCCCGACGCTAGTGGCCGTCGGTATTCCCCCCGTGGCCGCGAACGTGACGAACACGGTAGCATTATGTCCCGGTTATCTCGGCGCGGCGATCGCCCAGAAGAAAGATTTAAAGGGACAGAAACATCGGCTGTACCTGTTACTTCCCGCGGGGGCATTCGGTGGAATTCTCGGCGGAATCCTGCTGTTAAATACCAGCGAGAGGCTTTTCGATATTCTCGTCCCGTTTTTAATCCTGCTCGCTTCCGGTTTACTCGCCTTTCAAGATCCCCTGCGCGGTTGGTTGAATCGACGACAGCGAGGGAAAAGCGCGGGAGTCCCGGAAAGTTGGGCGATTCTGCCGATCCTGATCGCATCTATCTACGGGGGGTATTTCGGCGCGGGATTGAGCGTGATCGAGTTAGCGGTCTTGGGCGTGTTTTTACCGGATAACTTGACCCGACTCAACGCGTTAAAACAGGTTCTCTCGCTCGTGGTGAATGTCGCGGCGGCGTTATTCTTTCTCTTTTCCGGAAAGGTGGTGTGGTCGGTGGCGATCGTGGTGGCGATCGGCGCTCTCGTGGGAGGATTATTCGGGGGGAAATTGGCGGGACGGATCTCGCCTTCCGCGTTACGTTGGACGGTAGTATCGATCGGTGTGGTAATTTCGATTCTCTATTTCCGAAAATTGTAAACGGGATCGATGGGGTTCATTTTCCCCGAGATCCCGATACAATCAAAATATCGATCGCTCTCCCCGAACGAAAATGACCACTTCCGCTCGCGTTGATATTCCCGATTCGGTAGCGGGGGAAGAAATCATCTTTCCGCCTACCGATCTCTATAGTGATGAACCTCCCTTAGAAAGTTACGCGCACCTACGCCAGATTTTCATTTTACTGACCTGTTTAGAATGGTTATGGCAGGATCGCAACGATTATTTCGCGGCGGGTAATCTAACGATTTACTATAGCCCGAACCAGAAAAAATCCGAGGACTTCCGCGGGCCTGATTTCTTCGTGGTGTTGGGAACGGAAAGAAGATTAGACCGAAAAAGTTGGGTCGTTTGGGCAGAGGAGGGAAAATATCCCGATATCATCGTGGAAATTCTTTCGAGTAGTACCGCGACGATCGATCGAACCGAGAAAAAGCGGATCTATCAAGATACTTTCCGGACTCCCGATTATTTCTGGTTCGATCCCGACAGTCTAGAATTTCAGGGATTCCGATTAATGGAAGGCCGGTACGAGGCGATCGATCCGAACGATCGGGGTCATTTGTGGAGCGATCGCTTACAATTATTTCTCGGCATTCACGAAGATCGGTTACGCTATTTTACCGCGACCGGGGAATTGGTTCCCACCCCCGAAGAAGCGGCATTACAGGAACGTCAACGAGCGGAATCCACCCGACAACAGCTAGAAACGGAACAACGGCGAGTCGAACAGTTACAGGCGCGATTGAGAGCGTTAGGAATCGATCCCGAGGAGATTTAGCGTTCGGCTTTTAGGGGATAGCCGATAGCTTCGCGGGAGAATCGATCGACAGAAATTAGCTTCCGATTAAAGCGAGTAACTGTTCTTCGGTCAGTTGTGTGATGCCGAGTTCGATCGCTTTCTCCAGTTTCGATCCCGCATCCTCCCCGAGGAGGAGATAATCGGTTTTTTTACTCACCGAACCGGTTACTTTTCCCCCGGCTTTCTCGATCAAATCTTTCGCCTCGTCGCGTTTGAGAGTGGGTAAAGTTCCGGTAATCACGAAGGTTTTCCCGGTCAGCGCGGTAGAAGTCGCTTTCGGCTTCACCGTCGCGGTTAACTGTAGTCCCGATTCTCGTAAATTCTCCACTAATTGACGATTCGCCTCGATTCTAAACCAATCGTAGACCGATCCCGCGATCTGTTCGCCGATCCCGTACACTCCCGCCAGATCCGACAGCGAGGCGGAAGAGAGCGCCTCTACCGTCGGGAAACTCTCCGTCAGAATCCTGGCATTCACCGCGCCCACGTAGCGAATTCCGAGGCCGTACAGTACCCTAGACCAGTCCTGATCTTTGCTCTCGTTGATAGCCGTAATCAAATTCGAGGCGGATTTAACGCCCATCCGGTCTAATTTGGCAATTTGTTCGATTTCGAGGCTGTAGAGGTCAGCGATCGATTTCACCAATCCATTCTCGATTAACAGAATCACCACCTTTTCCCCCAGTCCCCGGATATCCAACGCGTCGCGACTCGCCCAGTGAACCAGACTTCCGCGCAGAATCGCCGGACAGGAACTATTCACACAGCGCGTCACCGCCTCATCGAGAGGACGGACGAGAGGGGAAGCGCATTCCGGGCAAACCGTCGGCATTTCGTAGGGAATCGTATCCGGGGGGCGCAATTCCGTCAGAACCTTCACCACTTCCGGGATAATTTCCCCGGCTTTGCGAATAATCACCGTATCGCCGACGCGAATATCGAGTTCGGCCACGCGGTCGCGATTGTGTAGAGTGGCGCGCTGTACCGTCGTTCCGGCGACCTGTACCGGTTCCATCACCGCCATCGGTGTGACCGCGCCCGTCCGTCCCACGTTGACAATAATATCCTTAACGATGGTGGGGACTTCTTCCGCGGGATATTTCAACGCTACCGCCCACCGGGGGAATTTTTGCGTGAATCCGAGCCGTTCTTGCAGTGGGAAATCGTTAATTTTCACTACCACGCCATCGGTCATATAGGCGAGGTCATGTCTTTTTTTATCCCATTCCTCGTAATATTGTCCGACTTCTTCAAGGGATTGGCAGAGTTTCCGATTAGGATTGACGAGAAAGCCCATTTCTTGCAGGGTTTCTAACGCCTGCCACTGGGTACGCGCCGTCGATTCGCGTAGATGGAGAGTGTACGCGAAAAACTGGAGACGACGTTTATCGACAATTTTCGGGTCGAGTTGGCGTAGGGTTCCCGCGGCCGCGTTGCGCGGGTTGGCGAAAAGGGCTTCCCCGGCTGTCTCGCGTTCCTCGTTGATGCGGGTGAAAGTTTCGATAGGTAAGAAGGCTTCCCCGCGTACCTCGACAATCGGGGGGGGATTATCCAAGTGTAACCGGAGGGGGATCGATCGGATCGTCCGGACGTTGGGAGTAATATCCTCTCCCGTCACCCCGTCCCCCCGCGTCGCCCCGCGGACGAGATAACCATTCTCGTAAGTCAGCGCCAACGCGGAACCGTCGATTTTTAACTCACAGACGTACTCGACTTCCGGGGATTCCCCGAGTTGTCTCTGCCAGCGTCCGCGCCATTTTTCCAGTTCTTCGAGGTTGAAGGCGTTTTCGAGGCTATAGAGGGGGATATTGTGGCGAACGGAGGTAAATTGAGCGGAAATCTTATCGCCCACGCGCCGGGTCGGGCTATCGGGGCGGATTAATTCGGGATACTTTTCCTCTAGGTCTTGCAGTTCCCGATAGAGTTGGTCGTAAACGCTATCGGGCAGATAGGGGGCATCGAGGACGTAGTACGCGTAACTGGCTTTCTGGAGTTCCTCGCGCAGTTGTTCGGCGCGCTGGCCGGGGTCGATGGGGATAGACACGGTAGGGAGGGGAGATAGGGTTCGATCGATCGATACTAGCAGAATTTCTCTCGTTTTCCGCGACATTTAGGAAAAATATCGATTTTATAATGCGTGTAATCTCAAAATATCTGGAAATGGCCGTATAGTATCGCTAATTCTCTGTAATTCTTGCATTCGATCGCTGAAAATTTCTTGGTCTCGCGGGGAATCGGTCACGGAATAGAAAGAACGAGGAGGCCGTAGATACCAACTCGCGGGAACGACATCGAGTAACCACCAATTAAATAATTCTCGTCTCCCTCGCGAACCGGGGAAGATGGCGTAACCTTCCAAGCAGTCCTCTAAAATTTCTAGTAGAGCTTCTAGAGATCGATCGGGTTCGATCGTTTTAATCGCGTTTTGGTAAACGTCTAAAGCTTCCGACAATATTTGTAAGCTGGGTATTGCTTTAGTTGTTTTACAAGAGAAAAAATCATCTCTAAGTTCATTGATATTATTGCATTTCTTAATTAGAGACGTTTTTTCGGTTAAGGATAGTATCTCTTCAAGAGTTTCTATGAGCCAAACAATCATCCTATTGATCGTGTAATCAGGGAGGGGATTGTCTGGTTGATAGTAAGCGAGGGTAGGCTGTACGGTTAAGGATAATATTAGTGCCATCCAAACATAGCGTAGATGTCCTATAGGATTGTTACTTTGAAATAAACCTAGAATTTCTCGTAACGTATCCTCTAGTGAAGTTGTATAGTCAGCATCTTCTTCATAGAGTTCTCCGTAACTTGCCTTCAATGCTTTATTCATCGCGGATTGAAGAGATATCGGTAATTCCTTCAGCGGTGAATGGGGGGGGATAGTGTCTCGGTACTGCACATCCATAGAGTTTTTTCGCCTTTTTAACAAAATTATTCATGGATACGGATAATCCCAGAAAACGATTATCTTTACGTTTGGAAACTTCTCCTCGAACTGCTTGATAACACTTTGACAACTCTCGCAAGGCTGAAGCTCGGTATATAGGTAGAGTTGCCCCTCTACTATTGTACGATCGTAGAACCTATCCAGAATATTGGCAATTTCATCCAAGACCTTGTATTCGGCATCCGTGTCCATCAATCTTCCAGTACGAGAGTCCCTAGCCGGTTTAAAATGCCCTTCAGGGAACGGAATCGGAATGTCAGGAATCGGGCTTTTGCGTCCACCCCTAGAAGTCGCTCCCGCGCAAAACCTCACATTTTCAGCATCGAGATGAACTTCCGCGATCGCGACATTACTTTTACCGATAGGCTTTTTCAGGTAATATTCCCGAATTAATGCCGCGTTCTTTTGTAAATCTTCCTTTTCCAGAATCTTAACCCCTCAGAATCCTTTCTCCTTTACAGATGTATGACGACGATATTTATCATTTTACGGAATAATTCCCAAAAAACAAGGGTGAGCTTTCGCCCACCCTGTTGAATCTTAGCCGATTAAGGCTTTAACCTTGCTCGTAATCCCCGCGGGGTCGATGCCTTGGTGGGGGTACTGTTCCCAGAGACCACCGCAACCCTCGTGATGAGTTCCTAAATACGCGTATTTCGGCGTTAAACCGCGTTCTAGTAACCACGAACCGTAACGGCTACCCAATCCGGTGCGACGGTTAAAGGCTTCCACCACGAGAACGAAGGGAGAATTCCCCACTTTAGCGATGATTTCCTCGTCTACCACGTTCAACGTCGGTTTATTAATTAACCCCACGTCGATGCCTTCCTGTTTCAACCGTTCCACCGCGTCGAGGGCGCGATATAACGAGTCACCGAAACTGACGATATAACCCGCGCTTCCCTCGCGAATCACCTCGTCTTTTCCGGGGGTGAAAGTATAGCCCTCGCCGAAGAAATTATTGCCGTTCGCGTCGAGAATGTTCGGGGTTTTGGAACGGGTGGAGAAGATGAAACGGAGACCGGGCTGATGGAAAACCGCATCGACACAAGCGGTCATCTGGGCCGCGTCGGCCGGGAAATAAAGACGGGTTTCGTAACCGTCATCGAGACCGTTATCGGCGAAGAAATTATTCAGGCCGAAGTGACAGGTGTTATCGGCCATGTCATCGATACCCGAGTGGGAAAAATGACAGAGGAGGTTAGAGTAATTGAGACGCGCCATCGTGATCTCGGAAATGCACATTTCCAAAAACGCGGCGAAGGTGGCGAAAATGCCCTGTTTTCCTTTCTCCATCCCGAAACCGGCGGCGGCGGACAGGTTGCCGCGTTCCATGATGCCGGAGGGAACGAAGACTTCGGGGTGTTTGTCGTGGATGACTTTCAGACCGCAGGAACCTTCTAAATCGCTGTCGATGACGACGACTTTCGCTTTTCGTTCTTCCTCGCTCATTTTATCGAGGATTCCCACTACCGCGTCGCCGAAAACGTTACGGTTCGAGCCCCATTTATCGCCGGAACCGATAAATTTGTAGTCGTGGGAGGGTTTTTTGATGTTGTTGAGGTATTCGACCGCGGCGGTGTGTCCGCGCGATTCTAGGTATTTGAGGGCGAGGGGGACGGAAATCACGTCGTGACCGTGGTTAGAGCCTTCTAATCCCTCGATTCCGGGACACATGGGACGTTTGGCGATTACGGCGATGGGGCCGGGGGTGCTAACCGCCTCGCAAATGGCGCTGTATAACGCGTCGATGTCTTCGCCGTTCACTTCGACCACTTTCACGCCGTGGCCGGTGAGGGTTTTGGCGACGCTGTAGCCGGGGAGATATTTGGAGGGATGACCGGCGATCGTCACGTCGTTATCGTCGATAATCAGTTTGACGTTGATATGCTGGGCGACGGCTAACCGGGCGGCTTCCGCGTCGTTACCTTCCTGTTGGGAACCGTCGGAACCGAGACAGAATACGGTTTTACCGGGGTTGGCGAGCGCGACACCGTTGACGTAGGGCCACATATGCCCCAAGCGTCCGGAACTGAATTTCACGCCTTTGGTGAGTCCTAATTCCGGGTGTCCGGGTAGGGTGGAACCGGCGGTACGGTACTGCATTAATTGTTCCGCGGGTAGGGAACCCTCTAGAACGGACATGAGGTATTGGGTGCCGACGCGATGTCCGGCCTCGTCGAAGAAGATGGGGACGTATTCACCCGGCGCGCCGCGGAATAGGGCATCGAGGATGACGACTTCGGGAACGGTATCGTAGGGGCCGCCGGTGTGTCCGCCGACTCCGCGGGCCGCGCCGGTGGCGGTGAAGAAGACGATCGCGTCGCGACAGAGTTGTATATTGGCTTTGAGGGCGTTTCTCTGCTCGTCGGTGAGGGTGGGATTACTGGCGGACAGGTTGACGCGCTGATAGGCACTTAAATCGATGGGAAAGGCAGTCATCGGTAATGCTTCCTTAAGAAATAACTATAGCCAGGGAAATCATAGCCCGAAAGGTGGCCTCGGTAATCGGCCGGTGGGTTTGTCGATCGAGGTGAACGGGTAAGGAGCGATCGATCGCCCCGGGACGGGAGCGGCGATTTCCCCGGCTGGATCTTTCTTCAATTACGGTAAATAACTTTAACTTTCTGTCAATTCGTGTATTGTATTATTGCATTTTCACAAAGCTTGAAATATAAAAATTATACTATAAAAAAGACTCGATCGAGGATCGTTAAATAAGTTAATGATCGTGCTTTTTCTTGCCGTCACGATGGTTCGCGAGCCAACACGAAACTCGATCGCTCTTTGGGCTATCCGATTACTGTCACTTCTCGAAAGCTATGCTGACCTCTCCTCTAGTTCTTGCCTGTGAACCGATTATTCCGTTGATGCAATTATATTCCTGGCCGCTTTCCTCTCTGGTCGGGGTGATTTTTATCAAGGCGATATGGTTTGCTAAAATCGGTGAGGAAAAAGGATTCTCTCCCTTTATTTCATTTGTCGCGATGTTTTTGGCCAATATAGTCACCACGGTAATTGGATTGGTCTTAGTAGCGTTTTTCGCCGCTCCCATGTTACTGTTATATTCCGTGATTATTGTCGTCTGTATTTCTATTCCCCCGGTCATCCGATTATTTCTGCTCTCTAATCGAAAAATCAAGAAGCGAAAAATCAATCTCGTTTTTTGGATATTACTCGTACCGCTCCTGACACTAATTTTTTTTGGATCTATAATTTTTCTCTTTCTCGCGGAATCGATCGGATCGCGCGAGGGGGTTTCCTTCACCTACTGGATCACGAAATTCGCTTATATCTATTGTGGTTTAGCTTTTAGCTTTTTCTTGACGGCGGTATGGGAAGAACTCGTCGCGGGTTCGATCTTAAAAAGTTCATTTTTGCCCGAGATCTCTCGAATGAATCTATATATCATGCTAGGGGTTTGGATAGTTTTTGCCGCGCTGAGTCTGGGGCTGTATCGATAAAATCGCCTCTACCGCTAGATTCGGTAATTCTCCCGCACGCGACTCGATCGCTCTCTGGTCCCTTCAATTACCGTCACTTCTCGAAAGCTATGCTGGACTCTCTTACCTGTGGGCGATTTATTTTTCCGTTGTGGGCATTATATGGGTGGCCGGTTGTATCCCAAGTATTCGGGGTAATTTTTATTAAGGCGATATGGCTTGCTTTCATCGGCATAGACAAAGGAAGAGGATTGTGTCCCCTGTCTTCATTTATCGCGATGTTTTTAGGCAATATAGTCAGCACGGTAATTGCATTGGTCTTAGCCATGAATATCGACGAGCCCCAGTTCGATCGCATGATTATGGTAGGCTTTGTCGCCTGTATTTCTATTCCCCCGTCAATTCGGTTATCTTTACTCTTCGATCGAAAAATCAAGAAACGAAAAATTAATCCAGTTTTTTGGGTATTGCTCGTGACGCTACTTTTTGGGACATCTCTATTTTTCTACGATATCAATATGTCGAGATTGCGATCTCTCGAATGGGATGACACGGGTTCCTTCACCTACTGGATCATGATACTAGCCTATATCTATTGTGCCTTGGCTGTCAGCTTGTTCTTGACGGCGGCATGGGAAGAATTCGTCGTGAGCGTGATCTTAAAAAATTCATTTTTGCCCGAAATCTTTCGCATAAATCTATATATCATGCTAGGTATTTGGATATTTATTGCCTATATAATTTGGCCGCTTACAGTATCATGTGGAGACCGATAGGAGAGAAAATCGGCCACTCGAAGCGGAATCGAAAAGTGCAAAAATTCGAGGGTTCCCCCGCGGACATGAAAGGAAAGCTCTCGGAAGTGGCACTCGATGGAGGTACGATAAGAATGCGAGGAGAAACGGGAGAGAAAAGTTATTGAAAAGAATACAAGACCGCCCGATTACAGGGGAGCTACTACCTTTCAACGTTAACGGTCGATCGCCGCCTTTTCCCGCGCTCATTAGTCCTCACTAGAATCTAATGATAACTTTCCCATAGTTCGGCTAAAAGTACACGATGATTAGTCCCTTCAATTACCGTAACTTCTCGAAAGCTATGCTGGACTCTCTTGGCTGTGAACAATCGATTTTTCCCTTGTCGCTCTTATATTCTTGGCCGCTTTCATCTCTGCTCGGGGTGATTTTTATCAAGGCGATATGGCTTGCCAAAATCGGCATAGACAGAGGATTGTCTCCCGTGCGTTTATTTATCGCAATGTTTTTAGGTAATATAGTTAGCACGGTAATTGCATGGCTCTTAGTCATGAAGGTCGCCGATCCCAAGATGGATAGCGTGATTATGGTAGGTTTTGTCGCCTATATTTCTATTCCTCCAGCAATTCGATTATCTTTACTCTTCAATCGAAAAATCAAGAAACGAAAAATTAATCCAGTTTTTTGGGTATTGCTCGTGACGCTACTTTTTTGGGTATCTATATTTTTCTCCGATATCACTATGTTGCGATTGCGATCGCTCGGATTGAATGACACGGGGTTTTTCACCCATTGGATCACGATACTAACCTACACCTATTGTGCCTTGGCTGTCAGCTTTTTCTTGACGGCGGTATGGGAAGAACTCGTCGTGAGCGCGATCTTAAAACAATCATTTTTGCCCGAAATTTCCCGAATGAATCTATATATCATGCTAGGTATGTGGCTATCTTTTGCCTATCTAGTTTGGGCGGCTGTAGGAGCCTGCGTGTATGACCGATAGGAGAGAAAATCGACCACTCGAAAAGGTTATCCTAGCCATCGTTTGTCGGGGTTACAGTTCCCTTTCACGTTAACTCAAACAACGGATCGCCTCTAATAATCCCCGCGCTTTATTCAACGTTTCCTCGTACTCTTTATCCGGGTCGGAATCGGCCACTAAACCCGCGCCGGCCTGTACCGAAACGAGATGATCTTCCCCATCCGGACGGACAACCATCGTGCGAATGGTGATCGCGCTGTTTAACTGTCCCTCGAAATCGTAATACCCGTAAACCCCGGAATAGGGACCCCGGCGACAGGGTTCGAGTTCGTGGATAATTTCCATCGCCCGGATTTTCGGCGCGCCGCTGACGGTTCCCGCGGGAAAACAAGCTTTTAATAAATCCCAGGCGGTTTTATCTTCCGCTAACTCACCGACGACGTTACTGACGATGTGCATGACGTGAGAATAGCGCTCGATGACCATCAATTCATCTACCGTCACCGTCCCCCGATCGCACACCCGACCGAGATCGTTGCGTCCCAGATCCACTAACATGATATGTTCGGCGATTTCCTTGGGATCTTGCAGTAAATCCCGCGCGAATTCCTCGTCTTCGGCTTCCGTGGCCCCGCGACGACGGGTTCCGGCGATCGGCCGTACCGTCGCTTTCATTTTCCCCGATTCGGTTCGTTCCGCTTTGACCATCACCTCGGGACTCGAACCGATAATCTGCCAATCCTTGAACTGATAGAAAGCCATGTAGGGAGAGGGATTGATCAGCCGTAGGGAACGGTACAACTCGAAGGGATGACCGCCGTACATCGCGTTCAAACGCTGGGAGATGACCACTTGAAAGATATCGCCGGCTTTGATGTAATCCTTGGCTTTTAAAACGTTCTCGCAGAAGCGATCGCGCGTCGTGTTGCTATTGTAGGCTAATTCCCGCGCTTGTCCGGCCGGGGACATTTCTAGGGCTTTGGCGTTGATCGGGAGCGGTAATTGAAGCTTGAGGACTAATTTCGTCACTCGATCGCAGGCCGCTTGATACGCTTCCTCTATATTGACATTTTCCCCGCGTAAGTCCGCGTAGGCGATCGCCCAGATCTTCCGTTTCACCTGATCGAAAATAATCAGGTTATCCACCTGCATCCAGATCCCGTCGGGTAAATCGTCCTCGCCGGCCGGGTAGACCGGAACCCGCGGTTCGATCCAGTTAATTAACTCGTAGCCCCAAAATCCGAATAATCCACCGATTCCAGCGGGAAGTTGCGGTAATTTGACCGGTTTAATCGGTTCTAAACAATCGGCGAGAATCTTGAAGGGATCGCCGGTAAAGCGTTCGATCGAGCCGTCCCGGAAAGTTCTCGTCGTGTTTTCCCCCCGCGCCTCCAGTACCCACACCGGATCGCAACCGAGAAAGCTGTAGCGTCCTAACTTCTCTCCCCCCTCGACCGACTCTAGCAGAAAACTGTAGGGCCGTGCGGCGCAAACCTTATACCAGGCCGAGACGGGGGTTTCGAGATCGGCGATCCATTCTTGATAGACGGGAACGAAATTTCCCTGGCGGGCGAGGTCACGAAAGCGATCGAGGTCGGGAAAGATCATAGGTGATGGGAGCGAAAAACTCGATCGGCGCTCTAGAAGTCCACAACCGGCGATCGATTGCCGCCGACTCCCGACTTCTCCCGCGCCGACCTTTTTTAGTTATACCTCGTAGGTAGCCTTGCCAGTGAATTTAATCGTGGCAGGTTCGGGGTTTTGGCCGATGCTTCTGTCTTTCTTACCGAAATACTCGCGACCCGCGTTCACTTTTTCGGGGAAGACTCCATCGGCGGGATGGAGATACTCGATCTCCCCGTTGGGGTAGATGCGGTAAATCTTGTAATTTTCGATTCTGGGTTTAAATTTCGTCCGTAATTGACCGCCGAGAGCGATACATTGTTCTTTGCGAGCCAAATACAGGAGATTATCCCCTTCGTTCATGATCGCCGCGCCACCGGTAGGCATTTCAAAGACTTGCTCTTTGGTGCTGGTCCAGGTAATGGCGTATTTTTCTTCGAGATCGGCTTTGGAGAGTAAGCCGCCCGTGCTACCACCGAACTTAGGGGGTTTTCCGGAAAGTTCTGTCATAGGGTTTTGTTCTCTCTACAAGTAAAGAAAAGGGGTTTTACGGAATCCTATCACTCGCCACCCCGATCGCCGGCGGTTTTGTCAAGAACTGTAACATTCGCCGGGGGCGATCGCTTCTAACCTCCGTCGCTCTCGTCGGGAAGGCGCTCGATCGATCCCGTAACCGTTCACCCCGCTTTCCGACGGTAGAAGGAAAATCGGCGCGGTTAAAGCGATGGACGGAAAACGGGATCGGGAAATCCGCCGGAACGGTCGATCGAGTGGTCGGACGTACCGATCTCGCGCCATACTAAAAATTGTCCGAATTCTGCCCCCCGCGCCATGAGTTCTTTTTCCACTAGCGATCTCGATGAAATTATCGCCGATCGACGCGAGCGACGGGAGCGAGAGCGTCAATTCCTGCTAGAGCGCGCCAAACAATGGCTCGATGAGTTCTCGGACGAATACGGCATCGAAACGGCTTATCTCTTCGGTTCCGTCACCCGTCCCTACCGATTTCACGACGATTCCGATGTGGATCTCGCGGTCGAACAGATCGATATGGAAGGGTACTTTACGGCGATCAGTGAACTCTCGACCTATTTAGAGAGGGACGTGGATATCATTCAACTCGATCGCTGTTTTTTCGCCGATCGCATCCGGCAAACGGGCATTCTATGGACAAAAACACCCTCGCCATCCTAAAAACCGATCTCGACGCTCAATTATTCTTGAGCGGAAATTATAGAACTTTAAATTTTTTTAGTTTTTCTGACAAGTTGAAGTCTATATTTTCAATGTCTCTATCATACAAATCAATACAACGCAAGTTGTGCTTTTTATATATTTCCTGTTTGCGTTTCATTCTTTGATAATAATTGGGCTTGTCAAGCATCCCCCAATATTCAATATAAATTTCTTTGTGATCCTTGTTATAAACCTTAAAATCTGGAATTAATCTATCTCTTTCTGGAAGATTTACTATATGTGGTTCGTACATATGAAATAGTTTGTATTCTGTAAAATAATCATCAATAATTTTTTCTGCCTTCGAGCGAACATAATGACCATCTCGACACCGAAAAGTAGCTGGATATTCTTGTCGATAGTCTTTTTCTATCTTTAAATTTTCTGGATCGAGAAACAGTTCTAACGGTTTATCTTCATCTTTTATTTTCTCCAGATCGAGCAATGTTTCTAACTGTTTCTTTTCATTTTTAAATAATAAGTTTAAGAGAGCTTCTGCATCTTTTCCTTCTATGGGTTTTTCACCTTGAGTAACTTGTTTTCTAGCTTGAGTATCCAAATCATCTAAAGAGATGTCGTATATTTCTTCAGTACACTTTTGAACTCTTACTTGATAGGGATAATTTCCATTCCAAGCATTTTTTTCAATGTCTTTCCGACCGTCACAAACAGCTTTCCAAAGATACAGGATCTTGTGTTTGCTAGAATTGTAAAGAATACAATAATCGCCTTTTCTGACTTGTTCTGGCCATGCGTTGTTATTTCCAAAAAGACTGCGTTCGATACATTCATTGTAGGTTTTATTTGAACAAACAAAACTATAAATTATCATTTTTTTAGACATCTCTTGATTACTAGGAACGGCAAAACGATTCGGTTTCATTTTTTGATAATCAAAATCGTATTCGGGTAAGAGTTCATCCTCGAAGTCGGGATCGATCGAGTTATTGTATATTTCGTTCATAGTTCTCTCGTTCCTTTCTCGTGGCCGGACGGGCGCTGATGATTCGGATAGCGTTGGGGCGTTCCGTAAAACTAATTAAAAGTAACCGATTTTGACGGGAATAACCGATAATAATTTCCCGTCGCTCCTCGATCGAGTGGATCGGATCGTCGAAAATGCCAGCCAAGGTATCGTCAAAAACGGTTCTAGCCTCTTCAAAACTAACTCCGTGTTTTTGGAAATTCCTACTCGCCTTCGATCGATCCCACTCAAATTCCATATATTCATCATAGAAGATCTAGAAAAAAAAGGGAAAACCGATAACGTTTTCCCTGACTCTCTACATTCTAGGAACCTACTATTCCCAGATCTGACAACTCAAGTCCCCGGACTTCTTGGAAAGGCGGAGATTTTCCCCGTAATCGACGGGTACATCGATCACCGAGGGGACTTTCTGTTGAAAAGCGTCTTCCAACGTCGGGATCAGATCCGCGGCGGACTCGACACGATAGCCCTTGAGTCCCATACTTTCCGCGAACTTGACGAAATCGGGATTGGTAAACTTGATAAACGAGGCCGAACCGAATTGATTGATCTGTTTCCACTCGATCAGTCCGTAGCCGTTATCGTTAAAGATCACCGTCACGAAAGGAGTCCCGACCCGTAAAGCCGTTTCCAACTCCTGACAGTTCATCATGAAACCACCGTCCCCGGTGACGGCGACGATCCTTTTTTCTGGATGGACGAGCTTGGCGGCGATCGCGCCCGGAATCGCGATACCCATCGCGGCGAAACCGTTGGAAATCAGGCAGGTATTCGGTCGATCGCAGTGATAATGGCGCGCCATCCACATTTTATGCGCTCCCACGTCGGAAATAACGATATCTTCCGGCCCCATGACCTGCCGTAGATCGTAGATCAGTTTTTGCGGCTTGATGGGAAATTCCGTATCGTTGGCGTAGAACTCGTAATCGGCGCGGATTTCCGTTTTCAGTCCCGCGGTGATGGGGGTGGGTTTGTTCTGTCGATCGGCCCGCTTGAGGATATCGAGCAGGGAATCGGTGATATCGCCCACGACCTCGACTAGCGGCGTGTAACTGCTGTCTACCTCGGCGTGGGTCATCCCGATATGGATAATCGGCAGTTTCCCCTCCGGATTCCATTTTTTCGGCGAATATTCCACTAAATCGTAGCCGACCGCGATAATCAGGTCACTACGCTCGAAAGCGCAACTGATCAGATCTCGCTGTTGCAGTCCCACGGCCCACAGCGCCAGGGGATGGGTGTAGGGAATCGCGCCTTTCCCCATAAAAGTATTGGCGACGGGGATATTTAACGTGGTGGCGAATTCCGTCAGGGCTTCGCTGGCGTTCGCCCGGATCGCCCCGTTTCCCGCCAGAATCAGCGGATTTTTCGCCTTAGAAATGATCGCGGCCGCCATATTCAGGGTGCGATAGGAGGCGTAGACTTTTTCCTTGCTATCGAGGGGAAGGGGTGTGCCGGTGACGGGCATGGCGGCGATGTTTTCCGGGAGGTCGATGTGTACGGCCCCCGGTTTCTCGCTCTGCGCGGTTTTAAAGGCTTTGCGGACCACTTCCGGAGTGATGCCGGGACGGACGATCTGTTTGTTCCATTTCGTCACCGGGGCGAACATGGCCACGAGATCGAGATATTGATGGGATTCGATGTGCATTCGATCGGTTCCCACCTGTCCCGTGATCGCCACCAGGGGCGCGCCATCAAGGTTCGCGTCGGCTACCCCGGTCATCAGGTTGGTCGCTCCCGGCCCGAGGGTGGAGAGACAGACCCCGGCTTTCCCGGTCAGGCGCCCGTACACGTCGGCCATGAAGGCCGCTCCCTGTTCGTGACGCGTGGTGATGAACCGGATCGAGGAATCCTTCAAGGCTTCGAGGATATGCAGGTTTTCTTCACCGGGTAGCCCGAAAATATACTCTACTCCCTCATTTTCTAGACATTTTACCAATAATTCGGCTGTGTTCAATTCCCCCATAATTCTCTCCTCATCGCGCACTTCATCACTCACTCCTCTAGAGATACGACATCCCGATGGAACGAGGCCGGGGCGATCGATCCTTCGGGACGATATCAGTCGATGATTTGTACCGATGTCGCTAAATCAAAATTTTGTTTACTTCGTCCTGTATTCTATTGTGACCTACACTCGTCTGTTTTGGCCGAACAATCTTTCTCGCGAGCGCGGGGGAAAGTCCGGGATTGACGGTTTGTATCGATCGTTTTTCGCTAAATACACAGGATTGTCTATCGGGCGAATAATTGTAATGTTTCTTCATGTAAACAACGCGCTCTAGCGACAGCGTTTGGTCTCGGCCTCGATTTTCTCTTTAATCGTGTCGGGAAGCCCTAGCGACGCGGTGCGGTAGAGATTTTGAAATTCCCGGCTAAAATGGGCGGCGATCGTCGGATTCTCGATGATTAGTAGGGTTTCGTCGTTTTTCGAGTTCGCCGCTCTCGACCAATTGTGAGAGCCGGTAATGACGATCCGATTATCGATCAGCCCGAATTTGTGATGTAATTTATCCCCCGCTTCCAATCGCGGGACTCCCACCGTATCGATCGGATTTTTCCAGGGATTATTATCTTTCTCGTAGCGACATTTTTTCGGGTACGCGACTCCGAGTAAGTCCAATCCCTCGCTATAGTCGCGGAAGGCGAAACCGGGATCGATCAGGACTCGAATTTTCACGCCTTTGTCGTGTCGATTTTCCAGAATATCCGCTAGTTTTTGTTCGGTGAAAACGAAGAGAGCGAGATCGACGGATTTTGTCGCGGTACTTAGGGTATCGCCGATCGCTCCGTTCGTGCTGATATTCCACGGGTAACTTTCCGCGTTCGGGGAGAATT
The DNA here is from genome assembly GCF_036688125.1 of Pannus brasiliensis CCIBt3594. Lineage (NCBI taxonomy): Bacteria > Bacillati > Cyanobacteriota > Cyanophyceae > Chroococcales > Microcystaceae > Pannus > Pannus brasiliensis. The sequence continues at coordinate 108,960 of NZ_JBAFSM010000006.1, forward strand.
TAACGGTAACTGTACTGTTATCGATCGTGATGGTTTGCGGTTTTCGATAGGGTTTGTCGGTACCGAATTTCGGCTCGCCGTCCGTTCCCCACATGATATCGAATTCCCGTTGAAAAGCGCGGGCGAGTTGGGGATTTTTAATGACTAATAAATGATTGGCGTTGCCCACGGTTTTCGGGTTGGAAAAGTCGCCGTGAATATCGCTAAGGGTATAGTTCGCGGAACTGACGAGGGTAATATCATCATCGATGATGGTGAATTTATGGTGCATTAAACCGCTTCCTCTCGATCGATCGGCGGTATCGTCAATCACGGGAACCCCTCCCTTTTGCAAGATCGCGATCGCGTCTCTTGTATCGATCTCCTCGGGACTTAACTTACCGTCTCGATTACTATCTACTAGATCGAATAAATTCTGTAAGCGTTCCTGTTCTCGATCGCTCATTTTGTCGCTTCGATCTTTCAGGCTCGCGATCGATCGATTATAACTATTTTCCAAGATCACCCGAACTTTAATTCCCTCGCGATGGCGTTTGACGAGAGCGGTAGCGATTTCGGGTAAGCGTAATTCTTGAACCGCGACATCGATCGATCTCCTCGCCGAGTTAATATTTTCCAGAATAATCGCTTCTAAATTATCGCCCGATCGAGAGATTTTTCGATAGGGATCGGTGTAGTCATCCCCGCGCGATCGATCGTGATTAAAATACACTTGAATCGATTTCTCTTGGGGTAGAGGTGCGGGACGATCCGGCCCCGCGTTGAGGGCATTACAGCCGGTTAGCAGGAGGAGGGAGAGGAGGAAGGCGATCGATCGCATAATCGGGAAAAGTTCGAGACCACGTTTTTATGATTCCCATTTTACCCGGCAAAATTTCCCCGAGTGGCGATCGACAATCTGTATTTTCGTTCGCGCGGGGTTTATAACAGAACTTCTAACGCTAAGGTGAAACCCGGAACCACATCTTCACCGCTTAAAGTAGCCGTCGCGGGATATTGCACGATCGAACCGTCCTGACGATAGACAAAAGCCTGTTTATTGATTCGATCGATCAACCAACCTAATTTAACACCATTCTCCCGATACTCCTCCATTTTCTGTTTCAACTTGGTTAAACTATCGGTTTTAGAACGGATCTCGATCACGAAATCCGGCGCGAGATTTAAAAACTCATCTTCTTTTTCTTTCCATCCTTCGGGTAAGCGTTCCTTAGACACGAAAGCGGCATCGGGAGAGCGTACCGCGCTATTCGCGAGTTTAAAACCCCCACTAGAACTAAACACTTCTCCTAAATCGTTGTTTTCCACCCATACACCTAAACGGGTAATGGCTTTTACTTCTTTATTAGCAGAAATACTTCCAACTGGGGGCATAGTTACTAACGTTCCGTCCGCGTCGCGTTCAAAGCGTAATTCCGGGTTCTGACTACTGATCTGAAGTAATTCTTCATCACTAATCGTCGTGGGAGTTTGTACCATAGCGAGTTACGGGAGAAAATGATCCTCCCATTTATGATAACAAAGCTTCTCGAATTCACGCGCTAGGAACGACCGCGATCGCGTCGCGTAACTTCTCTACCCAATCGGAAATATTATCTCGATCGAGTCGGTAACTGAGGGGATGGGCGATCAATCTCGCGGTACTGGCGAATAATTCATCGATCTCGACTAATCCATTCTCGCGCAGGGTGCGACCGGTGGAAACCAGATCGACGATCGCCTCGGACATCCCGGTAATCGGCCCCAATTCCACCGAACCGTACAGGGGAATAATTTCCACCGGAATATCCAGGCGCCGGAAATAATCTTTCGCGCAGTTGACGAATTTCGAGGCGACTTTGCCGTGATGGGGAATATCCACCGGACTCTTGTAGGGACTGTCCGCGGGAACCGCCACCGACATCCGACAGTAACCGAACTTTAGATCGACTAAATTGGCGACATCCGGCGATTTTTCCAGCAAAACGTCATACCCCGCGATCCCTAGCTGTGCCTGCCCGTACTCGACATAAACCGGCACATCCGTCGCCCGGACTAACAGCGCTTTCGCTCGTCCGGTGGGATCGGTAATCTGTAACTGGCGGTTTTTGGAGTCGAGAAAGGCGCTAAAATCCAGGCCGATATTCTGGAAGAGTTTAATCGTATCGGTGAGTAACGCGCCTTTGGGCAGTGCGATCGTCAGCATGATTATTTTCGCAGATGGGAGGGGAGTTCGATATCGGGGACGATCGGACGCAGATCATCGACGGAAACCGCCCCGAAATTCATAATAGTCGGAATCGGTAAACTACAGTCGATCAGTGTCGCCCGCATCTCGTACTTGCATTTTCCCCCGTCCACGATCGAGGATACCCGATCGCCGAACAACTGTACCGCGGATGGGTAGCTACGGGCTTTATAATCGGCCCCGAAACCCGCGGGAGTCGCGACGATCGGGAAAGGACAATTTTCGACGATATCGTGTATAAACGGGTCTGGACAGGCGATAAATAGGGTTTTATAGCCCGCGGTGACGCTTTCCGGCAGTTTATTTTTCGAGGGAACGATCAGCGTGATCGGGTAGGGAAAGCGATCGATTAATTTCCCGCAAGCGGGACTTATCTCGGCGAACTCCCCGGCTTTTCGGCGATCGGTGAGTAAAACGAGCGGTTGGGGAGGATTCCAGCGTTTTAACTCGTGGATCTCGGCGATCGCCCGCGGTTTAAAGGCGTGAGCGACGAAAATATAAGTAACATCGGTCGGTAAAATGACGACCTCGCCAGATTCGAGGCGTTGCCGTATCTCGTCCAGTAAATTCGTGGACGCGCGCGCTGTTTTCGGTAAAGTCATCGTATTCAGTCGAATATCACCCGGTTGTTCAAACTATCATAAAGAGAGAGAACTTTTCATCCCCCATCATGAGTGAACTAACCCTCGTTATCGGTAATAAAAACTATTCCTCTTGGTCGTTGCGTCCGTGGTTGGCGATGAAACAGGCCGAGTTAGATTTTCAAGAAATCCGTATTCCCCTCTATGCCGAGAATAGCCGGGAGGAAATTCTAAAATACTCGCCATCGGGAAAAGTCCCCGTTTTACTACATAATAATCTCGTTATCTGGGAATCTCTAGCGATCTGTGAATATATCGCCGAACAGTTCGAGCCGGGGTTGTGGCCGGAGGATGGTAAGATTCGGGCGATCGCGCGATCGGTCTCCCACGAGATGCACGGGGGATTTTTCGCCCTCCGTCAGAATATGCCGATGAACTGTCGCGCGCGTCACCCCGGACAAGGAATGACACCGGAAGTAGAAAAGGATATTCAACGGATTTCGGAAATCTGGCGCGATTGTCGGACGGAATACGGGCAGGATGGTGATTTTCTGTTCGGGAATTTCTCGATCGCCGATGCCATGTTCGCGCCGGTCGTGTTACGATTCGTCACCTACGGGGTGAAATTGGGAGCGATCGAACAAGAATACGCGGATACGATTTACAATCTCCATAATTTACAAGCCTGGGTAGAAGCGGGAGTTCAGGAGACAGAAATTATCGCCGATGCCGAGATATACTGAGAGAAGATAAACCACCAAAGACCTCGATCTGCATTGTAAATTACAGCGGTATTTTTTCTAGGATTCCTGAATCCAGAGTCCCGACTCTAGAATTTTCCCCTTCCCGTTCAAGAATTTTACCTACCCTACCGATCATGACCTCGATCGATACCCCCCGAAAACAGCCGAAAGTGATCTGGGAAAAACTTCCCGAAGATTACATCTTACCCGAAGAACCCGTGGAAAGTATCTTACAACCTTTACTCGCGTTCGCCCTCAATGAAGCGCTCGATCTCGCGGGTTTATTAACTCCCGCGATCTTGGTAGCGATCGATATGGCTATCTGCGCGAATCTTGATGGAAAAACCGTCGTCAAAGCCCCCGATTGGTTTTACGTCCCGGATGCCGAACCCACACCGGACAACGAGATCCGACGGAGTTACACCCCGCGCGGGGAAGGGGATATACAGATCGTCATGGAATTTCTTTCCGATAGTGATTGTGGAGAATATTCGACTCGTCCCGTTTATCCCTATGGAAAATTTTGGTTTTACGAACGAATTCTACAAGTACCTTATTATGTAATTTTCGATCCCGCCCGCGCCATTTTAGAGGTACGATCTTTACAGGGCGATCGCTACGAACTCCTAACCCCGGATCGCGACGGACGTTATTTTCTTCCCCCCCTGAATCTCTCTCTAGGAATCTGGCACGGAAAACGACAAGAGATCACCGCGTACTGGTTACGTTGGTGGGATAGCGAGGGGAATATGCTCTTATGGGCTAGTGAACGGATCGCGAGGGAACAACAACGCGCGGAACGACTAGCGCGAAGATTGCGCGAGATGGGCATCGATCCCGAGGAAAATGGTTAACTTTTTCGCCGATAGTCTTGTTCGGTGAAAAAAGGTATGATTCTAATGCTTAAAGCGATACTATAAAGCTTTTTTACTCCTGACTCCTGACTCCTGACTCCTGACTCCTGACTCCTGACTCCTGACTCCTGCTGTATGAAAATTCTTTTGGTCGATGATGAAAGAGAATTAACGGAACCTCTGGAGGAAATTCTTTCTAGAGAGGGTTATCGGGTCGATATCGCCGATAACGGGCGATCGGGACTGGAAAAAGCCCGCGAGAACGAGTACGATTTATTAATTCTCGATTGGATGTTACCCTATCGATCGGGCTTGGAAATCTGTCAATTTTTGCGCGATCGGGGCGATATGACTCCCGTTCTTTTTCTTACGGCTAAGGACACCCTAGACGATCGAGTTTCGGGGCTGGACGCGGGCGCGGATGATTACCTAGTAAAACCCTTTCAATTGCGGGAATTACTGGCGAGAGTGCGCGCTTTACTGCGCCGTTCGCCGAATTTTGAAGCGAGTAGTAGCAATCGGCTTAAAATCGCCGATCTCGAACTCGATAGCGAGAATCAGGTCGCTTACCGGCAGGGACGGGCGATTAATCTATCGGATAAGGAAGTACAATTATTAACCCTCCTGATGACACGGCCGGGACAGCTTATCACCCACGAACAAATCTATCAGCAATTGTGGCCGGGGGAAGAAAAACCGAATAGTAACGTGGTTCCCGCGTTAATCCGGCTTTTAAGACGGAAAATAGAAGCGGATGGCGAAATTCCCTTAATTCAAACCGTCTACGGCAAGGGCTACCGTTTCGGGGACAATCGTTAAGGAGGCAGGAGGCAGGAGGAAGAAACAGCGTATATTTTCCGCGTGGAAAAGAAAGAAAAGATCTACCTTGATTCGATAAATTCTACAATTCTATTCTTTCTGACGATAAAACGGGAATTATGCCCTAAGTCTATAATGATATAGGGCTTCTCCCCATCCCCCCATCCCCCCATCCCCCTTTCTCCATGCTGTCCTCCCTGCAAATCACTAATTTTACCCTGATCGATCGATTGGAATTATCCTTCGGCGCCGGATTGAACGTGTTGACGGGGGAAACGGGCGCGGGAAAATCGATTATCCTGGACGCGATCGACATTGTTCTCGGTGGGAAAGTTACTACTCGCGTGATCCGTCAGGGAACCCGTCAGGCGATTATCGAGGCGACTTTTCACGCGTCCCCCGAAGTTCGGCAGTGGCTAGAAAGTCAGGATATCGACTTTTTAGAAGAGAATACCGTGGTGGTTAGCCGAGATCTTACGGTTTCGGGGACTTCCTCCCGCTCGCGTTCTAGGATTAACGGTGTGATAGCTAATCGGCAACAATTGGCGGAATTACGCGAATTGCTGGTAGAGATCACCGCGCAGGGGCAAACGGTGCAGTTAATGGACGAAACCCGACAGCGGGAATTACTCGACCTCTACGGTGGCGAGACGGTTCAGAACCAACGATCGAAAGTAGCTTCCGAATACACGGTCTGGAAAGAGAACGAGAAAATATTACAGAACCGCCGCCAATCGGAACAGAATCGCTTACAAAGATTAGATTTAATAGAATATCAACTAAAAGAACTGGAATCGGCGAATCTATCCGACCCGGAGGAAATCGAACAACTCGAAGGGGAAAGGGCGCGTCTGTCCCACGTCGTGGACTTGCAGAAATCGAGTTACCAGGTCTATCAACTACTCTACCAGAACGATAACGATCGCCCCGCGGTAGCCGATCTCCTCGGCGAAGCGGAGAATCTCTTGACAAATATGACCACCTATGATAAGGAGCTAGAGTCGATTTTAGAGATGTTGCGATCGGCCTTCAATCAGGTGGTAGAGGTTAGCCACGAGATCAACGCTTACGGGGATAGTTTAGAAGCCGATCCGGAGAGATTGGAAGAGATACAGGAGAGAATCGTTTTATTAAAACGCCTTTGCAGGAAATACGGGTCGAATTTAGGGGAAGTTATCCAATATTATGAAAAACTCCAGCAGGAACTCGCGGAGTTGACGGGAGGGGGACAATCGATCGAGGAACTGGAAAAAGCCTGTCAGAATGCCGAGAGAAGCTATCGGGAGGCGGCGGGAGAATTAACGCGATTACGGCAGGAGGCGGCAGGGCAACTAGAACAGCAACTGGTGGGAGAATTAAAACCCCTAGCGATGGAAAAAGTCATTTTCGTCTGTCGGATCTCCCCGGCGGTTCCCAGTTCCACGGGGAGCGATCGGGTGGAATTTTACTTTAGTCCCAACCCCGGCGAGAAAATCCAGCCGCTTTCGGCTACCGCGTCCGGTGGCGAGATGAGTCGCTTTCTCCTCGCCCTACAAGCCTGTTTCTCCAAGGCCAAACAGCGATCGGGAACCTTGATTTTCGACGAGATCGACGTGGGAGTGTCGGGAAAAGTCGCCGGGGCGATCGCCGAGAAACTGCACCAGCTAAGTCAACAGTATCAAGTCCTCTGCGTCACCCATCAACCCCTCGTCGCCGCGATGGCCGATCGCCATTTCCGTGTCGATAAACAGATGATCGAGGAGATAGCGATCGACGGGGACGCTCTTCAATCCGGCCTCGCCGAGATCCGTACCGTCGTCCGCGTCACCTGCCTCGACAACCGCCAAACCCGACGGGAAGAACTCGCCCAACTCGCCGGGGGGCATTCCGCCTCGGCCGCCCTCGCCTTCGCCGAATCCCTCCTGATCAAAGCGGAAGGACGCAAGGGATAGTCGATCCCGTGTCCCTCCGAGGGAAGAAAGTCTAGTTTTCCGGTGAATCGGACGCGCTGGAAGGCTTGACACTCACGGCTAAACGTAACAATATATTAAGCAATCGAATCAGCCCAGACCTATCGAGCAGGAGTGAGGTTCCGGATGGAGTTACAGAGAGAATTTTTTCCCCGCGTCCAGAAAACCGTCATGCCACGCCCCTATCACGCGGAAGAATCCGATATTCTAGGGCAGAGCGGTACCGCATGGGCGACAGACGCGAAGATTTACGGCGATAACTGGCATATCGATTACGGTTCCGGCTTAATCGAGATCTACGAGGCGGGCGCGGCGATTAGTTTCCACCATATTCTCCCCCGTAAAAATAAATACGAGAAAGAAGGGCTTTACCTACGACTAAAATTAGCGTATCGGACGACCGCCAACGCGAACGTGAATATCCGCACCTTTTCGGGAAATCACGTCACTTTACTCAACAATTTACACGGTAGTATCTACGACGATCCCGATACTTACTGGTGGGTAACGGACGATATGACGATCAATATCAACTCGATTTACACCGGCGAAAAACTCTGGATTCAGCGAGTCGATTGGGAGTGGATGAGTAAAGAGGTCGTCTACGAGGACGAGGTGCAAGAGATCAGTTTATATCTCGATCGGGCCTTCGAGGATGTCAACCGTCTCTACATTCCCCAGGCGATTAATCGGGACAGTGTGAAGGCGTTTTTAATGCAGAAAATTCAAAAAGACGACGAATTCGCGAAGCGTTGTCTCGCGTTACTCTGCCAGGATCGCTTAATGGAACGGGACATCGCCCAACTCTTTATCGAGACGGGAATGGAAATGAAACTGACCGGTCAATTACCCGCCGCCGCTTAAAAATAAACCGGTAGGGGCGCGACTCTCGCGCCCTTCCTTCAATCAATACTTCACGGAAAACTTCAATTCTCATCGCGATGGAAAACATTCAATCGATCGATCGGTTCACGGAGTTCGATTTCTATCTGTTCGGCGAAGGAAAACACTATCGGATCTACGAGAAACTCGGCGCGCGTCCGATCGAGAGAAACGGGATCGAGGGCGTTTATTTCGCGGTGTGGGCGCCGAACGCGAGAGAGGTATCGATCGTCGGCGATTTCAATCATTGGTCGATCGGACAGAACCCCATGACGCGGAATTTGATGGGGATATGGGAAGCCTTCATCCCCGATTTAAAATCCGGGGAAAAATATAAATACGCGGTGATCGATTCTCGCGGCGCTTGTTATTTGAAAACCGATCCCTACGGCTATCAACAGGAAACGCGACCGGCGACGGCCTCGATCATCACCGACCTTTCCTATGCTTGGAATGATGAGGCTTGGTTAGATAAGCGATCGAGTACCGACCCCCACGATCTGCCGATTTCCGTGTACGAGGTTCATCTCGGTTCTTGGTTACATACCGGTTTAGAAACTCCCCCGGAAAACGGTCCGGCTGTCGCGGTTCCCGACAAACCGGGGGCGCGTTTTCTCACCTATCGGGAACTGGCCGATCGATTGATTCCCTACGTCAAAGAAATCGGCTACACCCATATCGAATTATTACCCATTACCGAACATCCTTTCGATGGTTCCTGGGGCTATCAAGTGGTCGGTTATTTCGCGCCGACCTCCCGGTATGGAACGCCACAAGATTTCATGTATTTTATCGATCGATGTCATCAAGAAGGCATCGGGGTTATTGTCGATTGGGTTCCCGGACATTTTCCCAAAGACGCGCACGGTTTAGCGCACTTTGACGGTACGGCTTTATACGAGTACGCGGATTGGCGGAAAGGAGAACATAAAGGTTGGGGGACGCTGGTTTTTAATTACGATCGCAACGAGGTTCGCAATTTCCTGATCGCCAGCGCCTTATTCTGGTTTGACAAATATCACATCGACGGAATTCGCGTGGACGCGGTGGCTTCTATGCTGTATCTCGACTACGAACGGGAAGAATGGATTCCCAATCAATACGGGGGTCGGGAAAATTTAGAAGCGGTCGAGTTTTTAAAACAATTAAACGCCGCGATTTTCCACTATTACCCCGGCATTCTTTCCATCGCCGAAGAATCGACCACTTGGGCGAAAGTATCCCATCCGATCGACGAGGGAGGTTTAGGATTTAACTTCAAGTGGAATATGGGCTGGATGAACGATACCCTACGGTATTTTGCCGTCCACCCGCAAGAAAGATCGAACGTTCACGGCCAGTTAACTTTCAGTATTTGGTACGCGTTCACCGAGAAATTTATGTTAGCGCTTTCCCACGATGAAGTGGTTCACGGGAAAGGTCATCTCTGGCAGAAAATGCCGGGGGACGACGGGCAGAAAATGGCCAATTTACGCGTTCTTTTAACTTATATGTTCACCCATCCGGGCAAGAAAACCCTGTTTATGGGGATGGAGTTCGGACAGACGCGGGAATGGAACGTGAACGCGGATCTAGATTGGTGGTTATTACAGTACGAACCCCACCAACAAGTACAACAACTCGTCAAAGATTTACATCGAGTTTATATTTCTAATCCCGCGCTCTATCGCGATGATTTCACCCTAGAAGGATTCGAGTGGATCGAGTGTAACGATATGCCCCGCGGCATGATCACTTATATACGGAAAGATAAACACTCGGGCGATACTATCGTCGTCGCCTGTAATTTTAAACCCAATTTCTACGGGAATTATTGGCTGGGGGTGAGAGAACCGGGAATTTATCGGGAATTGATCAATACCGATGATAGTAAATACGGGGGTCACGGTCGAGTCAACGGTAACGAGATAAAAACCCGACAGTGGAACTCGTCCCCGTGGCCGCACGCGTTGGAAATTAATGTACCGCCTCTATCGGTAATGGTATTTAAACTTGATGCGATCGATCCCGTTTAATCTCTAAAACGTAATCCCGAAATTGTTCTATAAGCAAGCGTCCGACCTGACTTTAGATCGAACCGAAAGATCGGGGCTGGTTATGGAGCGAACAACTAGAGTTATATCTAGGCATTCACGACGAGAAACTACGTTATTTTACCCCCGAGAGTGAATCAGTGCTAACTCCTAGTGAAGCCGCGCGACAGGCGGAAAATCAAGCCCTAGAAGCGGAAGATCGCGCGGTTCAAGCCGAAGATATCGCCACGCGGGAAAGACAGAAAGCCGAAAGATTAGCGGCGAAATTACGGGAGTTAGGCATCGATCCCGAGGAAATCCCGTGATCGAAGCGGGAAAAGATAGGTAGGATCGGACATCTTTCTAATCCTACCCGTAGAAATTATTCTACCCTTATTCCCAATTCCTGTCGCCATACGGTTAGGGGTTTTTCCCATTCTTTTTCCCACGCGCGCGCGAGGAAGGGTTTCGCTTGTTTTCCCAGATGATAACCGGCGATAATTTGATTCCAGAGATGTAGAAAGGAACGGGGAGATGTACAGAAAGCCCCGAGTAATCCAGCGACGAGTAAAACGAGCGCCATCGGTCGTCTAGTTTGGCTCCATTCAAAGGCTTTGAGTTTTAATTCCCCCGCCACATCCACATCATAACCCGTTACTAAATGCCAGATATCGTGAGTCTGCCGCGAGCGGAGTAATAGATAATCCACTTCCGAATTCACCTCGATCGAGCGATAGAAATTCGGGTCGAAATGGTGGGCGATCAGGTGCGAGGCGTACTGATATCCTAGAGAATCCGCGGGTAAGCTAAGAAGGGTTTTTAAATCCGGATGCTCGGGGATATACCGTTCTTCGAGCAGTTCCGCCGTCGCCCGATCGAGCTTAACGTACCGTAGAGACATTCGCTGAAGCCAACTGTCTTTTAATCCGTCTTCAATGTCATACACCGAGAGCGTATTACCGGGATCTTTCCACAGAGAGATCATCCCTCGCGCGATCGGGAAAACCTTCCCATTGACTAGCATAAACAAAGCCTTTTGTCTAGAATTATTTTACTCTTTATACGGGTCGTAGTTGGCGAGGAGACGTTCTAATTTTGCCTCGTCAATGCGAGTGATCAGGCGCTTGGATTCTTCCACGTCGCGCAGGGTTTTGGATAAACCGATCGTCGAACCGATCGTGAACATAAAACCCATGCCCAAATACCCTTTCACCCACGCGTCCACCGGTAAATAAACGATCCCGATCCCGGTAGACGCGGTGGCGATGATAAAAGATAACCAGGTTTGGATCAGCCACGCTTGGGTGTGGGTGGTAGAGGGGTTGTATTTTTTATCGTTCATAATCACCTCTCAACTGGTTAAAACCATTGTATTCGCCGTATCGGAGAAGCCACAATGAGCGGTCTCTAGTTGCGGGAGTGGGTAGAAGTGGAGTGAAGTGGGGTGAAGTATAATCGGAACGAGAAGGATGAGAGAGCGAGATGGAAACGAAAACCCTAGAGACTTGGTTTTCCGCGGGGAAACAGGAACAGATGATCGATCGCCTGATCCGGAAGGTGGGATTAACCCGTGTTCGGGCGAATTGTTTCTTACGTCTCTGGATTTACGCGTTAATACAGGAAAATCAATCTAAACCGCCCCTTTCCGAACTCGTATTTCCGTCCACGAGCGCGATCTGTACCCACCGGCAAGCGGCCGAGTTATTCTATCCGGACGGGGAACGGGGAAGCGATCGCTCCGCGGGTATGATGCTAGATAAATTGGCCGCCCTCGGATTGATCGAGAAAAGCTTTGACGGCAACGTGACGAGAATTCAAATTACGCCGATCGAGGGCATTCTAGAGGAGGAAAACACCGAATTGTCGGTAGAATTGCGTCTAGACTCCTTCGATCCCCGTTGTGACGCGATTCCCGTGGCCAATCTGCTCACGCGTAACTATCGTTGGATGAATCGGACTTCGGAAGCGACACCCCATCGGATTTCCCGTCTCCTGCGCGGATGGGCGAATCAATACGCGACGGGAACGCGGGTTCTACGGCGTTGTGATAACCTCAACCCGGTGGGTTTCTATCTACTCTATCCCACCGCGAGCGAGTCGGAGGCGAATTTCTTTACCTCTCCCTCCAAAAATTTACATTTTAGCGTCATGAGCGAGGAAGATCCGTTTAAAATGGCGGTTCCAGGGGATAAAGATTGTCTCGCCGTCTTTATTCGGAGTTGGATGATCGATCCGGCCTATTTAGACGGTTATCGATCGATCTTCCTGCAAGATACCCGCGATACCCTCCGGCAGATGACGCGGGATTTTCCCAATCTCTGCGATCTCTACACCCTGATTATCCACCCGTGGTACGAGAGATTCGCCCTGGCGCTGGGATTCCAAAAAACCGTACAGGAACATCAACACTCGATTTACTGGATGTATCTCGGACTCGATCGCTTTCTGTCCCTCGATCTCGATAAAATTCATTTCTAGACTTTTTACGGGGAAAAATGCTGGAAACTCGCACTAAAATCCAATCTCTTCCCGTCAGCGAGTGTAACCTCGTCTCCCGACACGATCCGACCGATAATCGCCGCGCCTTCCCCCGCGTGTTCCGCGAACCCCCCGGCGAACTCTTCCGTCATACACAGCACTAACTCGAAATCTTCCCCCCCGTACAAAGCCCAATCTAGAGCCTGTTCGGGAGAAACGTACTCGACCAACGCGGGAGAGAGGGGAACCCGATCGATCCGCGCCCCGGTCCCGCTACCGCGACAGATCTGGAGTAACGCGTCCGCTAACCCATCACTACTGTCCATTCCGGCGATTCTCGATCGCTTGACAATTTCCTGTAAATATGGTAAGCAATCGAGTCTCGGTTTCGGGCGTTGATGGGCTTGGATAAGAATTTCCCGGTCTCTTTCCGAGAGATCGCGGCCGGTTTCCGGGTGGAGGAGTAATTCCAAACCCGCGCGGGAAAGCCCGTGATAACCGGTAATGACGATCGAATCGCCGACGTTCGCGTTATATCTCCGGATCGCCCCGTCTTTCGCCACCGCGCCGAGAGCGGTAATACTGACGCTAATTTCCGAGGCGCGACAGATATCCCCGCCGACGATCGGGGTGTTATAGCGTTGTAAACAGTCCGTCATCCCTTGATATAGCCTTTCTACCCAACTAACCGACAGATCCGGGGGTAAGGCCAATCCGACCGTGATAGCGATCGCTTCCGCGCCCATCGCCGCCAGATCCGACAGATTGGCCGCGGCCGCTCTCCAGCCCACATCTTCCGCCGAGGTGGTCGCGTCGCTAAAATGCACGTTATTGACGAGAACATCGGTGGTGACGACGAGAGAGCGATCGCCAGGAAGGTCTAAAACCGCCGCGTCATCGCCGATAATTTCCGCGGGACAGAATTTTTGGAGGATTTCCAGTAATCCCCGTTCCCCGATGTCGCTAACTTTAAGATTCACGATCGCCCTCCCGACCTATCTTTCCGAGAAATCTGCCAACTGTTCCGCGAGAAGGACTTTTACTCGCTCGTACTCGTCTTTTATCCCGGCGACCCGTTCTCTCGCTTCCTCGATCGAGCAGGAATCGCCGACAGTTTCCAATTCTAGGCAAGCGCGGGAGAAGGTGATCGCCCCGAGATTCGCGCTTCCCGAGCCTAGCGAGTGCGCGAGGAACTGTACCGATCGCCGGTTTCCGTCGTCGAGCGCCCGCTCGATCGCCGCGATCTGTCCGGGGGTATTTTTCAGGAACTCGCGGAGGATCTTGGCGATAATTTCCCCGGCGTTAGCCCCTCCCATCTCGCGGATCGTTTGTAGGACGCTCCGATCGAGAACCGGTCTGTCCGGGATCGTCTCGATAACGGTTTCCCCGTTCCGTCTCTCGCGCTCTCCCCGTTGACCGACTCTCTGGAGAGCTTGTAGTAATTCTCCCTCCCGGATGGGTTTGCTAATATAATCATCCATGCCCATCGCTAGAAATTTCTCTCGATCGCCGCTCATCGCGTAGGCGGTCACGGCGATAATCCGGGGACGTTCCGCCGGCTCCCATTCCTCGTGGATACATCGGGTCGCCGTTATCCCGTCCATCTCCGGCATCTCCACGTCCATCAGCACGACATCGTAGGGAGCCTGACGCAAGACCTCGATCGCCTCGTAACCGTTACCGACCACATCGGCCCGATACCCGAGTTTCTGGAGTAAGAGTAAGGCGACCTGTTGGTTGATGCTATTGTCTTCCGCCAGCAGAATCCGCAGGGGATTCCGTCGCGGGGGAATCGTCGGTCGATCGCTTCGGGAATAAACGCGGGCGATCGACTCCCGCGGGGTTTCGGGGGAGGATTTTTCCCAGAAAACCTCTAATAAAGTCTCGTATAGCCGCGATTTTTTGATCGGTTTCGGGAGCCAGACGGCGAATCCTTCCCCGGTCTCGTCCGGGGGGTCGCCGGGGGTTGACGGGAGAGATCCCAGGAGGATCAGGGGTAGATCCCCGTTATCCGGCACGCCGTGAATCGCCCGCGCGAGTTCGATGCCCTCGGTTTCCGGCTGACGCGGCGAGAGGATAGCCAGATCGAAACGTTCCCCCTGCCGTAACCAGTTCAAAGCCTGCCAGCCGGAATCGGTGACTCGCGAGGACATTTCCCAGCCTTCTGTGGCTTCCTGTAACCATTGCCGGTTGATCGGATTTTCCTCGACGATCAACAGGCGCTTTCCGGACAGCATCGGGAGATCGTCCGCCGGGTTCGCCGACGGTTCGGGAGCGACCGCTTTGGCGAGAACGGTGAAGTAAAAGGAAGCCCCCGGCTCTCCGGGCGCGGACGCGGAGCGCCAACCGGCGGGAGGATCGCCCGTTACGGCCCCGTGACTCTCCACCCAGATCCGTCCCCCCATCAAGTTCACCAATCGCTTAGAGATGGCCAGTCCCAGACCGGTTCCCCCGTACTGACGGGCGATCGCGGCGTTTACCTGACTAAACGACTGAAAGAGGGCGTTTTGTTGGTCGGGAGCGATACCGATCCCCGTATCCTTGATGAGAAATTGAATTTCGTGGGTTTTGTCGGGGGAATCGATCTCCGTCGCGGTCACGAGTACCCGCGCGTCGCCCCGATCGGTAAATTTCACCGCGTTTCCCAATAAATTGACCAATACCTGCCGGACGCGGGTGAGATCGCCGACGATCGCTTGCGGCACTTCCGGCGCGATCCGGTACACGAGATCGAGTCCCTTGGCACCGGCTTGGGAGGCGACTAGATCGAGGGATTCCTCGACGCACCGCTCGATCGTGAACGCGAATTCCTCGAGTACCAGTTTTCCCGATTCGATTTTCGAGAAATCGAGAATATCGTTAATCAGGGTGAGGAGGGCTTCCCCACTGCCGCGGATCGTTTCCGCGAACTGTCGCTGTTGCGAGGTGAGTCGCGTGTCGAGCAGGAGGCCGGTCATACCGATCACCGCGTTCAGGGGGGTGCGGATCTCGTGGCTCATGGTGGCGAGAAATTCGGTTTTCGCTTTATTCGCCGTTTCCGCCGCCTTTTTCGCGAGGCTCAAGTCCTCGTTCTGTCGGGCGAGTTGCCCGCGAACGTGTCTTTCCCGTTCGAGGAGGGACGCTTGGGCGAGGGCGATCCCGACTTGGGCGGCCACGGCTCCGAGTAATTCCACGTCTTCCGCCGTCCAATGGCGGAAATCGTTGCCTTGGTGCAGGGCGATGATCCCGTTCGGCTTGCCCTGGTAGGAGGTACGGATGGCGAGCATGGATTTCAGCCCCAGTCGATCGCGGATCGGGGTGACGGACGCTAGGAGGGGATCGCGGAAAACGTCATCGGAAGCCACCGCCTCGTCCTGTTCGAGAACCTTACGAGCGTGGGGATTGTCCTCGATCGGGATTCGAGCGTTGAGCAGGGAGATCTGGCCGGGGGTTAGATACTCGGCGACTACCGGCAGGCAGGCGATCGGTTTCTCGACGTAGAGATGGAGAACACAGCGATCGACCCGTAACACTTCCCCGAGGCGATCGACGGTGGTTTGAAAAATCTTGGCGGTATCGAGACTCTGACGGATCTCCTCGGTGATTTCCTTGAGTAATAGGGTTCGCTGGTATTGTTTCCACAGTCTCGTTTCCGCGTTCTGACGGCGTTGATCGTTGCGGTACGCCTCGATAATGTTGGCGCAGTTGATTAGGAAGGGGTGAAGGTACTCGACCCACTCGGTATCGTACCCGCCGGGCCGGTTGACGATGCCGATCGCCCCCACCAATCGATCGTCGCGGTAAAACGGCAGGCCTAAAAAGGCGTTCACGGGGGGTTGCCGCTTCGAGCGCGCGCCGTCGGCCCCGGCGAGCGACGGTCGGTTGACGATCGCCGGTCGCCCGGTCGTCACTACCTCGCTAAAAAAGGGATTTAGCCGGGAAAATAGGCTATTTTCTGGTTCTTCGCCGTTTTCGAGGTCTCGGTCACTCGTCCGGATTTTGATACAGGGTCGATCGCGTCTTTTGAGGTACACTTCCTCGATCGTCGGATTTTCCCCCTCCCCGTCGGCTATCCCGCCGATCACCCCGTACTCGCTATCGGTGAGTTCCAGCAAACCGCCGAGTAAGTCGTCGAACACGATGTCCGGGAGGGCGGCGGTAATAAATCGCGATTGCGTCAGGCCGATCGTTTCCAGGAGATCCTTACTTCGCTGGAGGGCTTTTTGGGATTGTTCGCGGGCGGTTTCGTCCCGATAGAGCCAGAGATGCCCGTAATAGCTATCTTCGAGAAAAATCGGCACGTAATCCCGCTCGAAAATCCGGCCGTCCTGTAACCGTAGGCTCTCGTTGGTCACGATCTCCCGGTCTCGCAAGATCTCGACGACCCGTTCGATAAATCGCTCCGGTTCCTGAAAGAGTAGTTTGGCCTCCCCGGCCGAGCTTTGACAATCGAGACCGATCAGATCCGATGGCGAGACGGGAATCCCGAATAAATCACAGAATTCTTGGTTCACGAGAAGGATCTGCCCGTTTTCGTCCTCCACCAACACCCCGGCCTGTAGGTTTTGAATTAAGGCGCTCAGTCGCGAGGTGGTCGCTCGCAATCGCGCTTCGGTTTTCTGTCGTTTGACCAGTTCTCGCTGGAGTCGTTCGTTCGCGAGAATTAACTCCCGCGCGCGTTCGGCGACCCGTCGTTCTAAGTCTTCATTCGCCCGTCGTAATGCCTGTTCCGCTCGCTCGCGTTCGGTGATATCCCGAATGACTAGCACCACGCTCACCGGTTCCGAGGGGGAAGAGTCGGAATGGGAGAGCGGCGCGCCGGAGATTTCTAGGATTAAGGTTCGCCCCTCCTGATGGAACTCGTATCCGGCCTGATGTTTCGATCGGGTGGTGGCGACGATCGAGAACGGGTGTTTGTCTGCCGAGATCGCTTCTCCGTCCCGTTGTAACGGTAGGGCATCTACCAGCGCTCGACCGAGAACGAGAAGGTGGCTCCGACCGACCAGGCGATCGAAGGCGCGATTACACCACTGTACCCTACCCTGGTAATCCGTCCAGACGATCGCCTCGTCTACCGCTCCGAGGGCGATCTCCATTTTTCCCAGCGTGGAACGGAGTCGATCGATCTGATCGGTTAAAATCGCTTTCTCATTCATCATTCAGGCTATTCCGGGGGGTTAGGGCGGGGAAAGATATATAATAACCGAGAATTCCGAGATAAGTTCACGGGAGGTCGTTTTCGTCGGGCGATCGACTCCGGGCTAACGGATACGGACTAAAGAATCGGGTAGACGCTTAAATTGTAGGAATTTCGACCTTCTTATCCGAGGGATACGCGTTCGAGTCGGTCTATCCTCTATTTTTAGAGTGTAAACTCCCTTTCTTGACTTAATTATGAAGGACAATCGGGAGAAAGATCCGGAAAGATTCGGGGTAGTCTCGCGAAGGGCGCTCGGCGCTCGATCTCGTTCCGCGCGCGGCCCCGTCAGGCGATCGGCCCGGGAGCCACGCGTGGTTAAGGAGTCAGGAGCCAGTATTCAGGAGCCAGGAGGAAGAATCAAAGAATATGTTGTTTAAAATCTCCCTCGAAAACTATTTATCTTGTATGGTGGTTATTTTTCAAGTTTTTAGACTTTCACAAACAGGGATTTTACAAAATCAATAGGTTTTTCTCGCGATTCTTGTCTATAAATTTCTTGATCCTTCCTCCTGACTCCTGGCTCCCTAAGCGCACGACAATTTTGAAATCCCGCGAGAGGTCTAGTGTATGAGCGATTTACAAAAATGGCAGATCGTCGGTTCGCGAATGGTGCTGGATAACCGTTGGTGTAAAGTGCGCCGGGACGCGGTGAAATTACCCGACGGAACGATTATCGACGATTATTTCGTGAATATCCGTCCGGAGATCGTGCTAGTGGTTCCGGTCACGGTCGATCGCCGGTTGGTTTTCGTGCGACAGTACCGACATGGCGTGGGGGAAATTTTATTAGAATTTCCCGCGGGCGCGATGGACGCGGGGGAGGATAATATTATCGAGGCGGCGCGACGGGAATTCGAGGAGGAAACCGGGTATGAAAGCGGCGAATTAATCCCGATCGCTACCCTGTACGATAACCCCGTCAAAGATACCAATCGCATTCATATTTTTCTCGCCCCGAACGCGACTCCTACCGGAAAACAACATCTCGATATCACCGAAGAAATCGAGATTATTTTAATTCCCCTCGCGGAGATCCGGGAGAAAATTCGCGCTCGCGAGATCACCGTTTCCGGCAGTCTGGCGGCGCTGTATCTCGCCCTAGATTTCCTACACGACCGCGGGTTCTAACATGGTTAGAGTTCCGCGGTTCGCGTCGATTTCTACCTGTAGACCGATGCCTAACGTGTAGAGGATTTCTAGATGCCCGATCGAGGCGCCGTACCACGCGGGAATTTTTAACGGTTGGATATGTTGCCGGATCACTTCTTCGAGGGTAAAAGAACCGTATTCACCGCTCGCGCTACAGTTAACACATTGACCGAAAATAAAACCGGCTAAATTATCGAGAAGTCCCGCCAGTTTCAGTTGCGTTAACATCCGATCGATCTTATACACGTCCTCGCCGATATCCTCGACGAAGAGGATCGCGTCGTCGAATGCAGGAAGGTAAGGCGAACCGACGATCGAGGTGAGAACGCTTAAATTCCCGCCGATTAAACGCCCTCTCGCGCGTCCGGGAACGATCGTCCGGATACGGTTTTTCGTCCGCATCAGGCGATCCCCGTCGTCGGGATCGGGGCTATTTTCAAACGTGAGTTTTTCCCCCGCGAACAGGACTTTCCGGAAGATGTCCGTCTGGGGAGCGCGCCAACTAGAAAAACCGTTCGGCCCGTGAAAGGTGATCAATCCCGTTTTGGCGTGAATGGCGAGAATTAAGGAGGTTAGATCGCTAAAACCCGTAATAATCTTCGGATTTCGGCGAATTAGCTCGTAATCGAGATAGGGTAACACGCGGGCGCATCCCCAACCGCCGCGGATCGGCAGGATTAAGGCGATCTCGGGATCGGCGAAAAATCGGTTAATATCGGCGGCGCGATCTTTATCCTTCCCGGCGAGATACCCGTAGCGATCGAGCGCGTGTTCGCCGACTTTCGGCACGAGATTTAACGCTTTTACCGCCTCGACGACGATATTTAGCTCGTCTTCCACGAAAGTCGCGCCCGCGGGACTGATAATGCCCACCGCGTCCCCCGGTTTCAGGCGACGGGGTTTAAGAATACTCGGGTTCGTCGGGGTCGCGCCCCGCGCGTTGAGGGTGAAACCGGCGCTGACGAGACTAGCGAGCGCGAGAAAGAGACGGCGATTCATGCTTAGAGGAGGCAGAAGGCGGGAGGTGGGGGTTTGGCGCGAAGCTCGACCCCCCACCAAATACTTTTCCCCTGAAACGGGGAGGCTTGTAATCCGCCGTTTTACGGTCAGGATTTGGCCATATCGCGAATTATATCGCCTCTGGTCAGGATACCGATAACTTTCTGACTATTTTCATCGATCACGGGTAGACGACGGATACCCCGATCGTGCATCAGGGAGGCCGCTTCTTTGAGGGAGCGATCGGCGGTAATACTGATGGGTTTGTCGGTCATGACCTCGCCCACCGTTTGGCCGAGCGCTTTGTGTAGTAATTTCTCGTGACGGCCGGGATTCTGGAGATAGATAACGCTATCGAGAAGCATGATATAGGGAGGGGCTTCCACGCCAGTTTCCTGCCACATCAGGTCAGTTTCGGAGATAACCCCGACGAGTCGATCGCTTTCATCGACCACGGGTAAACCGCTGATGCGCTTTTCGGCTAATATCTTCACCGCTTCCGATAAGGCGGTTTCCGGGGCGACGGTGATGGGATCACGGGTCATGATATCGGCGACCGTTTTCGTCATGATGAGGCGACTCTCGACAATACTGCTAATCTCATCTTATCGTCTCCGGGCTACGCTCGATCGCCCCGCGCGCGGTCGGGATCGTTCGGGGGTCGGGAATCGCTCGCTTCTCCGGGGAGGTTTTGGTAGGATTAAAAAAACATCGAGACGGACGGTTATGAGCGCTTACAAGGATTCTTCTTCCCTGCGATATTTCTTGGCCAGTTTCAAACCGTTGGGACGACCGTTGTTCTGGCTACCGATGGGGCTGTTGTCCCTGATCCTCCTCGGTTACTGGCAATACCAACAGAATCCGCGCTGGTTGGGGAGCAATCCGGGATCTTCGGATAGCTCGATCGAGAACGAAATCCCCGAAGTGCCTCCCGAGATCGCCAACCCGGATACCGCTAACGTGGAGAATCTTCCCTCGTTGAATACCGATACGAGAACCCAGAATCCCTCTCGATCGAACGAGAATCCCGGTGATTCCGAGGAAACCGCGACAACCACCGATCCTCTCGCCCCCTTCACCGGAACTAACCGAAAAGACAAAAAATCGTCTTTATTCTTACCTTTACTGCCGGAAGTTAAGCAGAATACCGCGCCCGCGACGACTAGAAGCCTACAACCGATCCAGGTCAATCCCCCGACGGAAAATAACGATGATTACCCGTTACGGAGAGCGCTCGAAAACGCCAGCCGCGATTCCGGTAGTTATCCGAATAATTCTCCGAGCGCTCCCGACGCGGGAGTGAATAACCGCGCTCCAGCACCGGCTCCGGCCGCGCCGAACTATCAGCAGGCCGTACCGCCCGCGACTACCTATCAACCTTACGGTAACGCTCCCGCTTACGGTAACGCTCCCGCTTACGGTAACGCTCCCGTCCCCGGTCAGGGAATCGATCGAGTTCCCACCATCGGAACCCAACCCAACCCGACCGGCTATCCGAATCAAGGCGCGCCACCGGTCTACGGTAATCCTAATCCCTATCCGGCTCCCTCTCAAACCCAGACCGATATCCAGACCCGCGGCTACAGTATCCAACGACCGATCGACGCTCGTTCTTCCGGGTATTAGACTGGAGAGGCAGGAGGCAGGAGGAGAAGATTTCCCAAGAGTCTCTCGATACGATTTTCCTAAAAAAACGGGTGAGCGTCTGGTGGCTCACCCGATTTTTATCGCGCTAGAGTCGATCAGGCGCTGAAGTATTTCGCGACGGGGTGATAGGCGATAATCGCGGTGGTGGACTGTTCCGGGTAGAGTTGTTCGCTCTCGTCCATATACATCCCGATCCGCTGACAGTCGAGCAATTCCAACTGTTTATACTGATCCTGGATGTTGGGACACGCGGGATAGCCGAAACTGTAACGGGAACCCTGATAGCGCTGTTGGAGGATGTCGCGGATATTGTCGGGTTCGAGATCGCCGAATCCTAACTCGCGTCGGACGCGCGCGTGACACCATTCCGCCATCGCTTCCGCGGTCTGTACCGCCATGCCGTGATAGTAGAGATAATCGGTGTACTCGTTCGCGTCGAAGAGTTTTTTCGCGTATTCCGTGGCGATCTCGCCCACCGTTACCGCTTGCATCGGGAAAACGTCGATAATTCCCGAATCCTTCGGCGCGAAGAAGTCGGCGATACAGAGACGGCGACCGGATTTCTGACGCGGGAACTCGAGGACGGCGATCGGTTCGAGGTTTTCCGGTTTCTCCCCGGCTTGAATCGCGGCGGGATCGTAGATCAACAGGGAATTTTCAAAGGATTGACAGGGAAAATAACCGTAAATCAAGGTCGGATCGAGAAGATTTTCCTTGACAATTTTCTCTTTCCATGTATTGAGGATCGGGTAAACTTTTTCCTGGAGGAAGCGATCGTATTCCTCGCGCGATTGTTCTTTCGGTTTGCGGAATTGCCACTGACCGACGAAGAGTGCCTGTAGGTCGAGATACCCGAAAATTTCCTCTAGCGATAATTCGTCGGCTTTTAATAGTTTCGTTCCCCAGAAAGGAGGGGTAGGACGGGGAATATCTACGTCTATAGCCTCCGATCGACGGGTATCGATGATCGCTTCTTCCGCGGGTTTGCCATCGGTGAAAATGGTATCGGGATTCACCGCGAGTTCTTCCGCGGAAACCGATTTTTTCTCCTCGGTCGCGAACTCTCCTAAAAAGCCTCGCGTATCGTCCCATTGACCCGAGGATTTCGCGGGCATCAGTTTATCCATGAAATGCAGGTCGGAGAAAGCGTCTTTCCCGTAAACTACCTGACCTTTGTAGGTATTCTGACAGTCATCGTGGACGAATTTCGGGGTCAATGCCGCGCCACCGAGAATCACGGGAACGGTAATTCCCTGTTCGTTGAATACCTCTAGATTCTCTTTCATAAACGCGGTGGATTTTACCAGCAGTCCGCTCATGGCGATACAGTCGGCGTTATGCTCCCGATAGGCTTCGATGATATTTTCCACCGGTTGTTTAATGCCGAGGTTAATCACTTTATAGCCGTTATTGGTGAGGATAATATCGACAAGGTTTTTCCCGATATCGTGTACGTCCCCTTTCACCGTGGCGATAATAAAGGTTCCTTTCGCGGTATTCTCGCCCTCTTTTTTCTCCATAAAGGGTTCTAGAAAAGCGACGGCCGCTTTCATCGTTTGCGCGGATTGCAAAACGAACGGTAACTGCATCTGTCCCGAGCCGAATAATTCCCCGACCACTTTCATACCGTCGAGCAGGAAGGTATTGATAATATCGAGGGGCGGATAGGCTTTCAGGGCTTCGTTTAACGCGTCTTCTAACCCCAATCTTTCGCCGTCGATAATATGCTGTTTTAAGCGTTCCTCTACGGGAAGATCGGCGTTTTTGGAAGGGTCTTTCTTGGTGGTTTTGCCCGTGAATAGATCGGTGAGTTTCGTGAGGGGATCGTAGACACAGACATCGCCCTCGAAGCGCCGGCGATCGAAGATTAAATCCCGACAGACTTCTTGATATTCCGGTTCAATTTTGGCGAGGGGGAGAATTTTATTCGCGCTGACGATCGCCGCGTCCATTCCCACCATCATCGACTCGTGCAGGAAAACGGAATTCAACACCTGACGCGCCGCGGGATTCAGACCGAAGGAGATATTAGAAACGCCGAGTAAAATGTGACAACCGGGCAATTCCTCGCGAATGCGTCGCATCGCCTCGATCGTCGCTTTGCCGTTTTCCCGGTCTTCTTCGATCCCGGTAGAAATGGGAAGTGCGAGGGGGTCGAAAAAGATCTCGGTCGCGGGGATTCCGTATTCTACAGCCGCGTTGTAAGCGCGTTTGGCGATCTCGAATTTCTTGTCCGCGGTACGTCCCATTCCCTCCTCGTCGATCGTACCGATAACCACTCCCGCGCCGTATTGTTTGGCGAGTTCTAATACTTTATAAAAACGGGGTTCGCCGTCCTCGTAGTTCGTCGAGTTGAGGATACATTTTCCCCCGGCGACTTTTAAACCGGCTTCCATTTTCTCCCACTCGGTCGAGTCGAGCATGAGGGGTAACGTCACGTTATTCACCAGACGGGAAGCCAGTTCGCGCATATCCCGAACCCCGTCGCGGCCGACATAATCGACGTTCACATCGAGAATGTGCGCGCCTTCTTTAACCTGGGCTTTCGCCATCGACACGAGACTGTCCCAATCTTCCGCGTTCAATAATTCCCGGCATTTTTTCGATCCGCTGGCGTTTAATTTCTCGCCGACGATCAGGAAGGAATTATCTTGTAGATAGGGTTGGGTGCTGTAGATAGACGCGGCGGAGGGTTCGTAACGCGGTTGGCGTTGCTTGGGGACGAGTCCGGTGGAGAGTTCCGCGAGCGCGCCGATGTGGTCGGGTCTGGTTCCGCAACAACCACCGATAACCTGCACTCCGAGATCTTCGATGAAGTGCATGAGCGCCATTTTTAACTCGACGGGAGTGAGGCGATAATGGGCTTTTCCACCGACGTTTTCCGGGAGTCCCGCGTTGGGTATACAGGAGACGATGAAGGGGGAATTCTCGGCGAGATATTTAATGTGCGGTTTCATTAAATCCGGGCCGGTGGCGCAGTTTAGTCCGAGAATGTCGATTTTGTAGGGTTCGAGGATGGCGAGGACGGCGGCGATTTCCGTACCGACGAGCATGGTTCCCATCGTTTCCATCGTAACGGAAACCATGATGGGAAGGCGATCGCCTTTACGCGCGAAAACTTCCTCGATCGCGTTTAACGCCGCTTTAATCTGTAAAACGTCCTGGCAGGTTTCTACGAGTAATAAATCCGCGCCCCCGTCGTATAGTCCCTCTACCTGTTCGATATAGGCGTTTTTCAGGGTGTCGAAGTCGATATGGCCCAGCGTCGGTAATTTGGTTCCCGGCCCCATCGAACCGGCGACGAAACGGGGTTTTTCGGGGGTGGAGTATTTGGCGGCGCTGGCTTTGGCGAGTTCAACGGCGGCTTTGTTGAGATAGTAAGCTTTATCGGCGAGGTCGTATTCCGCGAGAACGATCGAAGTTCCCCCGAAAGTGTCCGTCTCGATCACGTCCGCGCCCACTTCCAGAAAGGCTTCGTGAACTTTGGCGACGGCTGACGGTTTGGTGTGGACGAGATACTCGTTACAACCCTCGTATTCCGCGCCACCGAAGTCTTCGGCGGTGAGGTTCTGGGTTTGTAGGGAGGTTCCCATCGCACCGTCGAAAACGAGGACGGGACGTTCGGGACTGTTGAGGCGATCGAGAAAGGAACTCTTCATAAGACGGGTTGACGCTGTGCCAGATTTTGAAGATTTATTGTAATACGATCGCACGCGACACGCCATGTTATATAGATGGCGAGCGACATCCGCGCGGAATTGAAAATTTCTCGGGTAGAGCGGGAGCCAGGAGCCAGGAGGAAGAATAAAGAAATAAATGCCGCCAAACCCTTAAAAAAACGAAAATATTTTTATTAATCGTAATTTTTAACGTTTTTTTAGATACTAGAATGAATTTAGCGGCAATTCTAAGGAAGAGATCGAGTAAGCCTCCCACGACTCGCGAGAATTGAAAGTCGAATGTAACTTAAAAATCGCAATTTTAAGAATATTTGGTGAAAAAATAAAAAAGATTTTAATTTAAAAGCTCCTGAATTCTCCTTTCTCCTCTTCACTCCTGACTACTGTCTCCTGTCTCCTGTCCCAACAAGAGATTGTTGATTTTTGTCGGAGGTCGAGAGCGATCGCCATTCCCGCGCCGACTGTTACAGAATTTAAAGTTATGTCACCGATCGGGCGAAGGAAAGATACCCACGCGGTAAACTAACCCGTAAACCCGAAATTTAACATGGAGAACACTCGGTAAAGGAGTCATAACTCAATGTCGCATAGCGTTAAAATTTACGATACCTGCATCGGATGTACCCAATGCGTCCGGGCTTGTCCTCTAGACGTGTTGGAGATGGTTCCCTGGGATGGCTGTAAAGCCAACCAGATCGCGTCCTCTCCCCGCACCCAGGATTGTGTCGGTTGCAAACGTTGCGAAACGGCTTGCCCGACCGACTTCCTGAGCATTCGGGTTTACCTGAGCGCGGCGGAAACCACCCGCAGTATGGGTCTCGCCTACTAATCGGCAGTGTCATTATTCCGTGTTTAGTCATTTTTTTTGCAAAAATCCGTTCTTTAAGGGGGCTAACCGGCTCTCTTTTTTATTGGGGAGGCAGGAGGCAGGAGGCAGGAGGCAGGAGGCAGGAGGCAGGAGGCAGGAGGCAGGAGGCAGGAGACAGGAGGCAGGAGGCAGGAGGGAAAGAAGGCAAGAGGGAAGTGTTATACAATGAATACTAGCGATTTAAGGGATTGAATGGATTCTTTCTCTGACTCCCGATTTTTGGTGGGTTACGCTTCGCTAACCCACCCTACGGCTATTAAATCCTGATTTCTCCCGGAACCATGCAACTTTCGCCCCAAGAAAAAGATAAACTCCTGATTTTCACGGCGGCACTGCTCGCCGAACGCCGCAAAGCTAAAGGACTCAAGCTCAACTATCCGGAGGCGATCGCCTATATCACGGCCGCGATCCTCGAAGGGGCGCGGGAGGGACGGACGGTAGCCGATCTGATGAGTTACGGAACCACGTTATTACATCGCGATGAGGTGATGGAAGGGATTCCGGAAATGATTCCCGAGGTTCAGGTCGAGGCTACTTTCCCCGACGGCACCAAACTCGTCACCGTCCACGACCCTATCCGGTAACGGGCTTTTTGAAAACGGTCAAAAGGTAGAGAGATAGCGATCGAACCCAATATTTCGAGGAAAATTATGATACCTGGCGAAATTATTACGCCCGATGGCGATATAGAACTGAACGCGGGACGGGAAACTGTCCGTCTTACCGTGGCGAATACGGGCGATCGACCGATTCAGGTCGGTTCTCACTATCATTTCTACGAGGTGAACGAGGCGTTACGGTTCGATCGAGAACGCGCCCGAGGAACCCGTCTCAACATTCCCGCGGGAACGGCGGTACGTTTCGAGCCGGGGGACGAAAAGGAAGTGGAATTAGTCGCTCTGGCGGGAACCGGGGAAATTTACGGCTTTAACGGTCTCGTAAACGGCCCGCTCAAGGGGAAGAAAAAGAAAAAATAATTTCTGACGGGAGAGATTTATCGATCGATTATTTTCCTCTTCCCAAGGGCAAGAAAACGGTCAAAACCTCTTCCTCTTCGGGTTTCTGGCGGACGATAAATTTACCGCCGAGCGCCTGGAAGAGATTTTTCGTGACGTTCATATTCAGGCTTAAACTGCCGGTTTCCGGTTGGAACATGAGAACCTGTCCCAAGGCTTTTAGCGGCTGATTCTGTTGGCCCGATCGAGCGTGAAACTGCAATTTTAATTGATTGCCGGCGGTGGATACCTGAACCCGCACCCGTCCGCCACCGTTTACCCCGCGGGTGCATTTTTCCATGATCCCGCTTAACATCCGATCGAGGAGATCGGGATCGCTGATGACCGAGGGGAGTTTTTTCGGTAGGGTGACTTCTAAAGACACGTTACGGCGCTTGGCCTGTTTCTGCCAGCGGGGAACACTGTCTTGAAAAACCCGATCGAGGGAGATGGGAACCAGTTGAACCGGTCGATCGGCGATCGGATTAATGCCCAACTCGGCGGCCCGGAAAATCAGTTCCATGCGATCGATCTGCTCGCTACACTCGGTATCGATCGTCTCCAGATGTTTCTGTACGTCCTCGGTAACTTTCGCCCGTTTGAGCAGTAATCGGGTGATCGTGCGAATGGTGGTCAGCGGGGTGCGGATCTCGTGGGTTAACGCCCGTAATAGCTCTAGATCGAGTCCCTGCGGGTTCTCGATCGCTTCCCCGTTTTTCTCTTCCCGGCGATCGTCCGCGCTGGAACAGAGTTTTGTCTTTTTGTCCTCTATCGCGAGAGGGATAGGGAGATGTTTCAGTAAATTTCTACTAAATTCGCTGACGAGACGGTAATCCGGGGGATGGAACCCGGTTTTCTCGATCGATCCGGTTAATTCCGATAAGCGCGGGTGACGGGTTAGCGATAAACGCTCGCGGAGACATTCCCATCCCTGCCGCACTATCGCGGGATCGAAGGAAAAATGTAAGGCCGGTAATCCCCATTCATCCTCTCCCAAAACCAGGAGTAAGGAGAAAGCCGGGGTAATTACCAGACAGAATCGCTCGTTGGCGATCGGATCGTTCGGTAGTAAGGGATATTCCGAGATATTCGCCGTGGTGGTTTCCCCGGCGTGATTTTCCGACGATGGCAACTCGAAACCGAGCCATCGTAACTGTTTACAGGCTTTCACGCTAAAAATTCCCACCGATAAGCCTTCGAGGGCGATCGGATCGCGGATCATCGCCGTCGGCCCCGACAGTAGTAAACCGCGATCGGGGGTGTCCGGATCTCCGGTTTGTCCTAATAAAGATTCTAGGGAAGCGATCGCCCCGAACCACTCGCCCTCGGCCCTCGATCGAGCGCGCGTGACCCATTCGCCTAAATTCGGGTAGGGAGAATCGAGAGTCGCCGTTTCCGACGGAGAAACGTCCCCAACTCGAAAAATATCGCTTAGTTTCCCTAAAGATCTCTCTAGCACGGTTAGATCCTACCTAGATACGAGCTTCCTTCAACTTCTCGCGGAGCTTATCACTTTCGATCGGGACAGAGGACAGAATTCAGGGGTTGGGAGCGACAAAAACGGTCAAAATGCTTTAAAAATATAGATTAATCGCTTATTATTCTCCGAAATTCCGAGTTTCTAAATTTCTGTTTTCCCGAAAATGGCTTATACAAGAAGTCTCTTCTAGAATAGTACCCACCTCTTAACATCCCCCGTAAGGGTAGAACCGAACCCAATTTGCCGTGATATCCGCGAGAGGAAGGAGGGGATGGGGAGATGGGGGGATGGGGAGATGGGGAAAAAGCTGTCAGCGGTCAGCGGTCAGCATTCAGCTAATCGCTCTTAAATAGTAGCTAAAGCTGAAAAACTCGCACCCTGAAAGCTGATAGCTGAACGCTGATAGCTAAAAGCCTCCTGTCTCCTGTCTCCTGTCTCCTGCCTCCCGCCTCCCGCCTCCGGACTCCTGACTCCTGACTCCTGACTCCCTAACCACACGACAATTTTTGGATTCCGAAAATAGGTATAAACACTTTCTTAAGAATTAAGCTATGTCACAATGGTTAAAGCTAAACCAAATAGTAGAAAGTTATAAAGTAGGCATTACCTGATGGAACCGCTTTATCAGTACGCCTGGCTAGTACCCGTCCTCCCGTTGGTGGGGGCTACCCTAGTCGGCTCGGGATTAATTTCCTTCAACCAAGCCACGAATCGTCTCCGACAGGTAAACGCGGTGTTTATCGTGTCCCTGCTCGGCGCTTCGATGGTTCTCTCTTTCGCACTGCTCTGGAGTCAGATTAACGGACACGCCCCCTATAGTCAGATGTTCGATTGGGCGGCGGCGGGTAACTTTCACCTGCAAATGGGTTACACGATCGATCACCTTAGCGCGCTCATGAGCGTTATCGTGACCACCGTAGCCTTCCTGGTCATGATCTACACCGATGGCTACATGGCTCACGACCCCGGATACGTGCGTTTTTACGCGTATCTGAGTATTTTTAGTTCCTCGATGCTCGGCCTCGTCATCAGTCCCAACCTCGTGCAAATTTACGTGTTCTGGGAACTGGTGGGGATGTGTTCCTACCTGCTGGTGGGTTTCTGGTTCACCCGGAAAGCGGCCGCCGATGCCTGTCAGAAAGCCTTCGTTACCAACCGTGTCGGCGACTTCGGTCTGCTGTTGGGTCTGCTCGGCCTGTTCTGGGCGACCGGTAGTTTCGAGTTCGATGTGATGGGGGAACGGCTCGAAAATCTCGTCTCTTCCGGGGCGATTTCGGGCGGATTAGCCGCTCTGTTCGCCATTTTGGTGTTTTTAGGTCCCGTGGCGAAATCGGCGCAATTTCCCCTACACGTCTGGCTTCCGGACGCGATGGAAGGCCCGACCCCGATTTCCGCTCTCATCCACGCCGCCACGATGGTCGCGGCGGGTGTGTTTTTAATCGCGCGGATGTACCCGGTATTCGAGCATATTCCGACCGCGATGACGGTTATCGCCTGGACGGGCGCGTTTACGGCCTTTTTAGGCGCGAGTATCGCCCTCACCCAGAACGATATTAAAAAGGGTCTGGCGTACTCGACCATTTCCCAACTCGGTTATATGGTGATGGCGATGGGTATCGGCGCGTATTCGGCGGGATTATTCCACCTGATGACCCACGCGTACTTTAAAGCGATGCTTTTCCTCGGTTCCGGTTCCGTGATTCACGGGATGGAAGGCGTGGTCGGTCACGATCCCGTTCTCGCGCAGGATATGCGGATGATGGGCGGTTTACGGAAGTATATGCCGATTACCGCGCTGACGTTCCTCGTGGGTACTTTAGCCATCTGCGGGATTCCTCCGTTCGCGGGTTTCTGGTCGAAAGACGAGATTCTCGGGTTAGCTTTCGAGGCGAATCCGGCCCTGTGGGTTATCGGTTGGGGGACGGCGGGATTGACCGCGTTCTATATGTTCCGGATGTACTTCAACACGTTTGAAGGCGATTTTAGAGGGACGAATAAGGACATTAAACGTCGTTTACTGGCGGCGGCGGGCGAGATTCCCGCGTTCGGGCCGGGGGCGATGAACGTGAAGCAGTTGGAGTCGGAAGCCCACGACGAGGCGGAAGATCACGGGCATCACAGTCACGAACCCCACGAATCGCCGTTGACGATGACGTTACCGTTGTTGATTCTGGCGGTTCCGTCGCTGTTGATCGGTTTGGTAGGTAAACCCTGGGAAAATATGTTCGAGGCGTTTATCTACGCGCCGGGAGAGGTGGTGGAAGAGGTCCACGCGTTCGACTGGACGGAGTTTCTGATCATGGCGGGAAATTCGGTGGGAATCGCGCTCATCGGGATTACCGTCGCCTCGCTGATGTATCTCCAGAAGAAAATCGATCCGGCCTCGATCGCCGCTAAATTCCCCGCGTTATACCGTTTCTCGCTCAATAAATGGTATATCGACGATCTGTACGATCGAATCTTCGTCCAGGGCTGTCGTCGTCTGGCGCGGCAGATCATGGAGGTGGATTACCGTGTCATTGACGGCGCGGTGAATTTGACCGGTTTGGTCACTCTCGTCAGTGGGGAGGGGCTGAAGTATCTAGAAAACGGTCGCGCTCAATTTTACGCCCTGATCGTCTTCGCGGCGGTATTGGGGCTGGTGATCGTCTACAGTCTGGTGTAGTTCGATCGAGTGTAATTTGAACACGGGGAAAGGGGTGTAATGCCCCTTTCTTTTTTTTGGGGTTGGATAATTTTTTTATTTCGATCGAGCCGATCGAAATACGGGGAAGTTCACTCGTTGAATGATTCGGGTAGTATTCTCTTGAGTGACGCTTGAATTTTTGCTAATTTACAGCCGGTCGGGGATTCCGCCCAAGTTAATAACGCGTGAACTCGATCGCTCTGCGATGCTATAGGTGGCGGAACAATTCCGGCAGGGGGATCGATCACGAAAAGAATGTCGTTAAACTGTTCTTTCACTAGGTTAGTTAAGAGTTTAAGTAACTCAAGTCGATCGATCGGTTGAGAGGAGAAATCGAATCCTTTTAATAAATTCGCTACGGGTACATCATCGTAGCTTTTTTTACATTCTACCGTTTGTTTCTCTCTTTGTAAACGGGTTTCTAGATCGGTGAATTCATAAAAATGCGGTTCTTTTTCTATTACGCATTTCCTACAATTGCAGGGGATCATTTTGTCGTATTTTAATTTGTGATAAGATTCGCTAATTTCGTCGAGTTGGAAGGAGACGATCGATCGCAATTGTTCGATATTCCTTCCCGAAAAGCGGATATAGATCCTTCGATCGAAAAGATTCTCGATGATTTCGGCTCTCGTGCCTTTGTAATGCAGGATAACGCCGTTTTTCCATACCCATCGGTGATCCTCGATGTAGCGGTACATGGTGACGACGAATTGCCAGAAAATCCCTTTTGGCATGAAGAAGTCGTAACGAAACTGCATCAGGCTATTGTTAGAATTCTCCCAAGGATAATCGGGTGTATTCGGGGGGAGCATTTGCGGGGCGACGAGTTGGCCGGTTTGTTCGATCTCGTAGACGAGGCGGAATTTTTTCATCAATTCGGTTAAGGTATTCTGCATATATTGGTACTGTTGATCGCTCCACAGACTCGTACAATCCTCGCGGGTAAATCGACCTTGTTTCGCTTTAATTCCATCGTCGTCGAAAAGGCGATAGATCGCGTCAGTCGCCCATGTTGGTTTTAAAATCACGCGCTCGCACAGAAGAGGATGATCGGCGAAATGTAATACGATTCCCAAGTCGTGAAAGTAGCCGAGTAGGGTATTAATATCTTGAAAATTTGTTATACCATGTGCGTGACAAATTGTATCGAACTCTTGACGGCTAATATAGTCTCGTGTATCGGTTTCTATGGCTTGCCGTACATCCACCCAACGAGCGGGAACTGGTTCACCGATATGGGGTAAACAGTTGGCGTTATGTTCGATGTGGCGAATCAAAGTTTCTAAGTCTTTTAAGCGTTGTTGACGTTTATTCGAGTCAGTTTCTTCTTGGGTTTTTAAGTTGACAGATAAAATTTCTTTAAGGCTGTCCGGATAACGGATTCGGAGTTCGGATGTATTAATGATTCGCTTAAGATCGTCTTTCTCGTTGAGAACAATAATTATCGGGCTGTCTTTTGCGAAAAGTTCGATAATATTTAGCCAATAGTTAAAATCGGTGTCATCTTTACGGTTATCAGCTACCAGAACGTATAGAGAGCGTTTGGAAAGAAAAAAACGATGGGTAGCGTGGTAAATTTCCTGACCGCCAAAGTCCCACACGTTGAGATCGAATTGACGATATTCGCCTTCATTTCTCGCTCTAACGCTGAAGGTATGGGGATTGATGGAAATCCCTCTCGTGCGATCGTCTTCATCGGGAAGATAGCAGTTAATATCCTCGATTTTATGCGCTAAGGTTGTTTTTCCCGCTCCTCCTTCCCCGACAATCAACATTTTAGCTTCGTATAGGTAATCTTTGCCTTGAATTTCCAATTGGCTATAATAATTCCGGATCGCTTCGTTACCTTGTTTTACCACTTCGATCGGAGGTTTCTCTATAGGATTATCAGATAGGTCAATATAATTATCGTTATATTTTAGAGCTTTGTTGACCGCATTGGTATTGACAATAAAAAGACGGGATTTAGTGTTTCTATTATTTATTTGAATAGTCAATCCTTTTTCTGCCAGCCAATATGGAATCTCTCTAATCTGATTTTTACTTAAATTTATCGAAGTTAATTTGGCTAATTCTTGTAAAAATGATATGTCGCTTATTTTGTTTTGGCTTAAATCAAGCGAGGTGAGTTCGGTAAGTTCTCCCAGACAGGATATATTAGTTAACAAAAAACGGTTTATGATAAGGTTTTGTAAATATCGAAAATGCTTTATTAAAACAACATTCAACCTTGGATAGGGATAGGCCAAGGCTTGAATCTTTTTTCTATTAATAAAATATTTTCCAACAACCTTTTTGTTGGTGTTATTTTTTAGGCATAAAAATACAACTTTATTGTCGGCAGAAACAAGACAAAAATAATTTTTGTCTTGTGTAATATGTGCAATCTCCGAGAGATATTGAAAATCGTTGACAAAAATTTTATTTATTTTTTTGCCGATGCTTATTTCTAATTGACGTAGATGATCGAGGTCAGACATGATTATATCGCTTGAAAAAGACGGTTTTGCCGATCGCATCGCATCCGGCAACTACACGCTAGTATAGCTCAAGTTGCCGGGGACGGCGACAAGCTTTTCCCGATAGCGCCGCGTCGATCGAATAACCCCGACACCCCTCGATCGCCCTCTTGCCAATTCAACACCATCGAACCGAAAAAAGGATCGATCGATGCGATCGATCCCTACCCAATCTACGCGACCACTTCCGCGCGTTTATACGCCTCGTCTAACATTTCCGAGAGCGTCGGGTGAGCGTGAATATGGAACGCGAGATCGTGTACCGATTTGCGTTCCGCGATGGCGTTGGCCGCTTCCTGAATCAGATCGGACGCGTGAATGCCGATAATATGCACCCCCAATAATTCCCCGGTATCGACGCGATAGACCACCTTGGCGATCCCTTCCGTCTCTCCTTCCGCGAGGGCCTTGGAATTTCCTTTAAAATAGGTCTTGACAGAAGCGACCTTATACCCTTCCTCCTGTCCTAACGCCTCCGCCTGGGATTCGGTTAACCCCACGTAACTGATTTCCGGGTGGGTGAAAGCCGCGGCGGGAATCGAGCGATAATCGATCGTTTTCGATCGACCGCAGATATTTTCCACCGCGATCACGCCCTGTCCGGATGCGGCGTGAGCTAACATCATCTTACCCGTCGCGTCGCCCACCGCCCAGAGATGGGGGATCGGTTCGCCTTCCTTGAGGACTTCCAGGCGATCGTTCACCGGAATAAAACCGCGTCGATCGAGTTGAACCCCCACCGTTTCCAGACCGAGGTTTTTCGTCGCGGGAATCCGTCCGGTAGCCACCAGACAGGCATCTACCTCTAGGGTTTCGATCGCCTCTTTCGTCTTCGCGTCCACCAGTTCGATCGTCACCGGATTGCCCGGTTTAATCGTTTTCGCGAGAACCCCGACATAGGTTTCGATGTCTCTGGGCTTAATCAGCACCCGTTCGGCGATTTTCGCGATTTCCGGGTCGAATCCGGGCATCAAGGTATCCAACGCCTCGATCATCGTCACCTCGCACCCTAACGCGGTATAAACATCCGAAAACTCCAGCCCGATGTAACCGCTACCGATAATCGCGATCCATTTCGGCAAGGTTTCCAATCTAACCGCCTCGTCACTGGAGAAAACGGTTTTGTGATCGATCTCGATTCCGGGCGGAACGAAGGGAACAGAACCGGGACAGAGCATAATATCGCGAGCGGTGTAGATTTTCTCGCCATTATCGCCGATAACGCTCACTTTATGCGTGTCCGCCACCTTTCCCCAACCGCGGATCGTGTCCACTTTGAGACGTTTCAGACTATTGGTAAGGTCGCCTCTAATCTTACTAACGAGATTGTCCGCGTGGGCGGCGATCGTCGGGCGATCGAACTGTACCGC
Organism: Pannus brasiliensis CCIBt3594; assembly: GCF_036688125.1. Classification (NCBI taxonomy): domain Bacteria; kingdom Bacillati; phylum Cyanobacteriota; class Cyanophyceae; order Chroococcales; family Microcystaceae; genus Pannus; species Pannus brasiliensis. Next base: position 144,080 of record NZ_JBAFSM010000006.1, read on the forward strand.
GCCGATCTCGATACCCAACCCGCGCAGGTGATGACTGTCCTGTAATTCCCGCACCTTTCCCGATGCCGCCAACAGCGCTTTCGAGGGAATACAGCCGCGATTAACGCAGGTTCCGCCCATATCCTTCGCCTCGACGATCGCCGTCTTCAAGCCGCATTTCACCGCGTGTAACGCCGCCCCGTGTCCCCCGACTCCCGCGCCGATAATAATCAAATCGTAATCGAACTCGCTCATGGCTCTCTGACCCTTAACAGTTTGCATTCCCTCATTTTAGGGTCTGGCGCGATACGGGGAAAGAGAGGGGAAGGCGATCGGCAGAAAGCAGGACAGCCGGCGAAAACTTTTCCCGTCACCGGGTTTAAGATAGAAACTAGAGAGAAATTTTTCACCTTTTTACCGCTATGGAAATCGAGAGACCGGACATTATCGTGACCGATCCGGACGGGGAATATTTACTACTCGTCGAGGTGAAACTCGAATATATCGAATCTGAAATCCCGGATGCGATCGAACAATTTAAACGGACGATGGCGAGTTTTGATTGTTCGCTCGGATTACTCGTCGCGGGAGAGAAAATAATCCTTCTCCGGGATTCCCTAGAAAAATATGGTGGCGAGTCGGTAAGCGTGGTGGGCGAGGCAAAACTGCCCGATTCTTTACTTCCTCCCCCCGATCGATACTGGCAAGATAGTCCCCAGTTCGAGTTTGAAGTACGGGTTCAGCAATGGTTAGAAAATCTACAATTGGGTTTCGATCTCGATCGATTACCGGAAGATTTAAAAACCCTGTTAGACGAGGGATCGATCATCGATCTTCTGCGAATGGGGAAAGTAAGAACGGCCGGACCTCGATGGAGTACGGTGACAGTATGAAACCCTCGGTGATTTTTGTAGAAACAAACTGGCTCGTAGAGATGGTTAAGCCATCCTATCTACAGACTCCCCAGGCGCATCAGTTGCTATCTCGCGCCGAGACTGGCGAGTTTGAATTATATCTACCCGCGATCTGTCTCGCGGAAGCGAGGGAAACGATCAAGCGTCGTTTTTCTCGAAAGACTCGCCCGACGAACAATGTCCGCGAATTTGTTACTCTGGTTCGGGATAATAATCGAATAACCCGTGAAGAGTCTAACGCGGTTTTGAAAGTGTTGGATATGTTCGATACAGCCTTTCTCACAAAGATGAGGTATACTGTTATCGATAGCTAAATTGAA